>DAORCZ010001078.1:0-1130 GCA_035345735.1 Pseudomonadota bacterium
GACCTCAAGCCCAGCAACCTGTTCCTGCCGGGGGGGGATGTGGGGCAGGCCAAGATCTTGGACTTTGGGGTGGCGCGGCGGGTGGCGCAGGGGGCGGCGCGGGCGGCGGCGATGACGCGGACCGGGATGGTGGTGGGCACGCCCGATTACATGGCGCCGGAGCAGGCACGCGGGGCGCGGACGCTGACACCGGCGGCCGATCTGTTTTCGCTGGGCTGCGTCTTTTATGAGTGCCTGACCGGGCAGCCGCCATTTGTCGCCGAGCACGTCGCGGCGGTGCTGGTGCGCATCCTGTTTGAAGAGCCGACGCCGGCCGGCGAGCTACGGCCTGAGCTGCCGCCCGCGGTGACCGCTCTTTTGGCGCGCTTGCTGGCCAAAGATCCGCTGCAGCGGCCAGTTGATGCCCGGGCGCTGTGCGTCGAGATATCGGCCCTGGGCGATCAGCCAGAGCCGGGCACCGCGGTCACGCTGTACAGCCCGCGCGCCCGCACCGAGACCTTTGCCAATCAGGAGCAGAGCCTGCTGAGTGTGGTCCTGGCCGCGCCGGCCGAGCAGGAGCCAGGCCTGGGGGCGACGCTGCGGCCAGAGCAGGAGCTCTTGAGTGTCCTTGATCGTCCGGCGCTCTTGGCTGGGCTGCAGGCGCTGTCGGTGTCGGCGGATTTTCTGGCCAGCGGCGCGCTGGTGGTGACGGTGCCGGCCAGCGGCAGCGCAGTCGATCAAGCAACGCAGGCGGCGCGTGCCGCGCTGTTCATCAAGGCACAGTGGCCAAGCGCGCTGGTCACCATGGCGACTGGACGCGGCGCACTGCGCGGCCGAACCGCCGTCGGCGAGGTCGTGGATCAGGCAGCGCGTGCCCAGCCCGAAAGCCCAGCCGCCAAGCGAGAGGTCGGCATGCCCGGCGTGTGGATCGACTCGCTCAGCGCCAAGCTGCTGGATGGTCGCTTCCTGCAGACGCCGCGCGCGGGCGGGGCGCTTTTGCTACACGAGATCCGCGATGATGACGCCAGCCGCTTGCTGCTGGGGCGGCCGACCCCCTGCGTGGGACGCGACAGCGAGCTAAACAGCCTCGATGGCGAGCTGCACAGCTGCATCAGCGAGTCGGAGGCGCGCGTCAGCTTGGTGACCGCTCC
>DAORCZ010001078.1:1230-3050 GCA_035345735.1 Pseudomonadota bacterium
TTCCTTTTCTTGGCGAGCTGTGTGGCGTGCGCTTTCCCGACGCGGGGCAGCCGATGCTGCAGCTGGCCCGGCAGGATCCCAAGCTGATGGGCGAGCAGGTCCGCCGCGCCGCTCTGGAATTCTTCGCCGTGGAGTCGAGCCTGGCGCCGCTGCTCTTGGTGCTCGATGACCTGCAGTGGAGCGATGAGCTCTCGATCCGCCTGCTCGATGAGCTGCTACACGCCCAGGCGTCGTCACCCTGCTACCTGCTGGCCTTCGCACGCCCCGAGGTGCACGAGGTCTTCCCGCGCCTGTGGAGCGAGCACAAGCGGCAGGAACACAAGCTCAAGGGCCTGAGTAAAAAAGCCTGTGAGCGCCTGATCCAGCAGGTGCTGGGCCCGCAGGTTCCGGCCGAGCAGATCGCGCGCGCAGTGGCGCAGTCGGCCGGCAACGCGCTGTTTCTGGAAGAGCTGATTCGCCGTCAGTCTCAGCGACGCAGAAAGGGCGCGGCGGCGGAGGGAGAGCACCGCCTGTGCACCAGGGCTTGCGGTGTTGAAAGCGGCCACCTTGTCTCACGCTGGCGAGGTGCGCGCGCCCCACCCACCAGGCAGGCCCGAACCGGCGCCGGCGGCGCATCCGGCCGACCCAAAACTGCGATAACTCGATCGCAAAGGAGCGGCATGTCGCAGTTCGATACGCGCAGCAAGCCCGCCGATTCCCAGACCGGCACCGTGCCGGGAACGTCGGTACCCCGCATCGAGGTCGACCCCTCGGTGTTCACCTGGGGCGGCGACGGAATCGCTGGCTCGACGGGGGGGAAGGCCGGGGCCGGTGGCGAGAACGTCTTTAGCCGCAGCTATGGCGATGATGCCAAGCCCGCCGCTGACAAGGCGCAGCCGGCGACCCCCGGCAAAGATCAGCCGACGCCCGACAAGACGGCCAAGGATCTCAAGGCGGGGTATGTCAACAACCCGCGCGCCGTGCGCAGCCTAGAAGCGCTCACCGGCGACAGCGCCTACAAGAGCCTCAGCGACGAGAAAAAGAGCGAGCTCTTGGGCCAGTTCAAGACGGCGCCGAACGACGCGACGACGAACTTTCTCAAGGGCCTGGCCGAGTACGAGAAGGCCAAGGCCGAAGACAAGAGCGGCGATCCGGCGAAAGAAGCCGAACGATTGGCCAAGCTGCAGGACGCCAAGACGCCCGATGCCGGCACGTTTAGCGTCGGTGGCACGAACTACACGATCCGCGAAGGCAAGCTGGTGGATGCCAAGGGCCAGGATGCCGGGACCATCGACAACCTCGGCAACTACCAGATGACCGGGGACAAGACGGCGTCGAACTACTACAACACCCTCGGCGCGCGCGTGAAGCTGCAGGAGGGTGAGGGCAAGGCGCAAAAGACGCTCTTGGATCTGCACGCTGTCGATCCCGCGGGGCAGCTTAGCGGGGCGGGTATGAACGACACCTTCACCAGCAAGGCCTTCGATACGTTGCGCGCTGTGCGTCGCGAAGGCATGGACATGGGCGCCGCCCCGCAGGGGGCCTACCGCAGCTTTGAGGAACAGGATCGACTCTTCGCCAAGGGCCGCACCGCCCCCGGCAAGAAAGTGACGGGTGCGCGGGGCGGCGAGTCCTGGCACAACTACGGCGTCGCGGCCGACCTCGCGTTCTACAACGAGGGCGGCAACATCACCTGGCCGGAGACCGGCGACTACGCGCGCCTGTGGACGCGCTACGGCGAGCTTGCCAAGCAGCAGGGCCTGCGCTGGGGTGGAGACTGGACGGGCCTGGTCGATCGCCCGCACATCGAGTACCACCCGGGCTATGGCGATAGTCAGTCG
>DAORCZ010001079.1:0-3038 GCA_035345735.1 Pseudomonadota bacterium
GGTTGCCGCACAGGAGGTCCGACAGCAGATCCGCACGCTCCGGCTCGACATCGCGAGCCAAATCCACCAAGCCCGGCGCCGTCGTCAGCTTGCCCGCGGCGGTGTAGCGCGCCAGGTCTTCTTGGATTTCGCGGATGAGCGCCGTCTGCTCATGCGGACGCAGCGACCCGTCGCTGTTGGGCACATCGCTGCTGCGCTCCAGCGCCCGCGGCACGATCTGAAAGAACGGCACCTCGCTGAGGTAGCGTGCGGCTTCAACTCGGCACAGGCCTTGGACGACAACCTTGAGGCGACCGTCGACCATGGTGCTGGTGCGACGAATGCTCGCCAGCGTGCCGACTGCATGCATGCCGGCGGCGCTGGGATGATCTTCGTCCGCTTTGCGCTGCAGGCAGACCAGGATCAATCGATCTCCGCCCGTCGCCAGCGCTTGTTCGACCGCGGCAGTCGAGGCCGCCCGAGCGACAACCACCGGCGCCACCATGCCGGGAAACAGCACCAGATCGCGGGTCGGCAGGACCGGGAGCTCGGCGGGCAGCGCTGCCTCGTAGTCGGCTCCGCTCTGCTCAGACAGGGCGGGTGCGCTGTCGAGCTCGCGACCGCGCTCGTTCTGGGCCAGCTTGTGCAGCGCGGCGACGACGTGCGCAGCCGTGGATTCGCCCTCGGGATCGCCACCTTCGTCATCGCGGTCTGAATTACCGTCGTGCGCCGCACCAGCGGGGGGAGCAGAAGTCCAAGGCATCGCGGTTCCTCTCGTTTTGGCGGACGCTGAAAATACACCCTGCAATTTCGCTCACAAATTTTCTGATGCATCGTTGGACTCACCGCGTTGCTGGCGGCGGCCTCGGGCGGCGGGATTGGCGCCTCGCGGAGGCCGTGGTATGCCAGCCCGCATGCGACGTCGCGACTTTGTCAGCGGCCTCACGGCAGTCGGACTGAGTGCCTGGGACTGCCCGCTCGTGCAGGCCCGGTCTGGGGAAGCGGACCGCCCGCTGCGACTGCTGATTTTGGGCGGCACGGGCTTTCTGGGACCGCACGTGGTGCAAGCTGCCCGGCGACGTGGTGTGGCGGTGACGCTGTTCAATCGGGGGCGCACCAATCCTGGGTTGTTTCGCGACGGACCAGGGCTGGAGCAGATTCAAGGCGACCGCGATGGGGGCCTGCGGGCCTTGGCAGGTCGCCACTGGGACGCAGCCCTCGACACCTCGGCCTATCTGCCGCGCCACGCCCGCGAGGCGGCGCTGCTGTTGCGCGGCGCGGTGCCGCAGTACATTTTCACGTCCTCGATCGCGGTCTATGGCCAGCGACGAGATCCGGTCGACGAGAGCACTCCGCTTGCCCCCCACGACGAGAACGTGGATCTGCGCAGCGAGCGCGTCACCGACGTCAGCTATGGCCCGCTCAAGGCGCAGTGCGAGCAAGAGATTCGGACGTCGTTTGGGGCGCAGACGCTGCTCCTGCGCCTGGGGCGCTTGGTAGGGCCCGGGGATCCCGGGGATCAGCTGACGTACTGGGCGGCGCGCTGCGCCCGGGGCGGCGACGTCTTGGTGCCCGGGCGGCCCAGCGATCCCGTGCAGTTTCTGGACGTGCGCGATCTCGCGGAGTGGCTGCTGCGCTGCGTATCGGGGAAGCTGTCGGGGACGTTCAACGTCGTTGGACCGGCCGAGCCCTGTACCATGGAACGCCTGCTTTCGACCTGCAACGCCGCGGGGGGCCGGCGGGCCCGGCCGCAGTGGGTCAGCGTCGAGGCGCTGCGTCAGCTTGGCTACGGCGGCTTCTTGGGCAAGTTCCCGCTGTGGCAGCCCCCAGAGTCAGCGGGGCTGGCGCAGGTCGTGGGCCGTCGAGCCCGTGAGCGTGGGCTGCGCCCCCGGCCGCTCGCCTCGTCGGTGCGCGACACCTTGGACTGGCTGCGGGGCCAGCCGGCCGCGCGACAGAACGGGCTGCGCGCCGGACCGAGTGCCGCTGAAGAATCGCAGGCCTTGGGCACCATCAAACGCCAGCAGGCGACGCGCTGATTGGGGTGCTAAGCTCGCGACCCCGACCTCGCGGCGGGCCACGCCCTACCCATGCACGATCCTTCTTCGCACGCGGACACAGCCCGCGATCCCTCGCGCCACGCGATCCCCGCATCGGCCTCGGTGCCGGCGGCCGATGTCGCCGTCTTGGCCCCCGCCCCAGGCCCCTATTCCTATGCGATTCCGGCGGATCTGGCGGACCAGATCCGGCCCGGGAAACGGGTGATGGTGCCCCTGGCTGGACGCAGTCAAGTCGAAGGCGTCGTGCTGCGGCTGGCCCCGCCTCCGCCTGGACTTACGGGGGGGCTTAAGCCGATTGTGCAGGTGCTGCCGGGTCCGCCGCTGCCGGCTGAGCTGCTATCGCTGGTCGACTTCGTCAGCGACTACTACCTGGCCCCGCAAGGTGAAGCGCTTCGCCTGATCCTGCCGCCGCACGAGCAGATGGACGTCCGCGATCAGCTGAGCCTGACTCCTGCCGGCGTGACGCTGGCAGGACGCTGTGGTTTGGCCCTGCTGCCACCTGATGTCGCTGCCCTTTCGTCGCTACAGCAGGCGATTCTGGCGCGCCTCGCGGCGGAGCTGCGTCGGCCCGGCCGGCGTCGCAAGACGGTCGCCCTCGCCGATCTGCGCAAGCTGCTGCGAGCCGGAGATGCGGCGCCGGATCCTTCTCCCGACCAGCTGAGGGTAGCGCTGCGCGAGCTGCAAGCCGGCGGCTGGCTGGCCGTGACGCAAGAGGTCGCGCGGCAGGTCGTGGCTCGCGAGGAGCTGTGGGTGCAGGCCAGTGCCGAGGGCTGCAGCGAGGCGGTGCTGCGCCAGATCGAGCGCGGAACGGTTCGGGCAGCGCTGTGGCGCCATGTTGTCCGCTTCGGCCCGCTGCCGCTCCCGGATCTGCGAACGCTCTCGCCGAACGCCAGCATGCTGGTGAAGCAGCTAGAGAAGCTCGGCGCGGTCACCGTCTCGGTGGGGGGACCGGCGGACGCGGGGGGAGAGGGCGAGGCAGCGCGGGCGGGCAGGGGCGGACCG
>DAORCZ010001080.1:0-3037 GCA_035345735.1 Pseudomonadota bacterium
TCGCGCCCATGATGGATCCACCCACCTGATTGGCCACCGTTGCACAGGGATCGGTCGCCGTCGTACACGCCACGCTCGGCACCGTCCCCGTCGAGCTGCCGAAGTTCTGTTTGCACGTTAGGGCAGGGAAAGAAAGCCCCACGATTTCAAGGACTTCCGTCGCTGACGTTCTCCGCGTTTGGCGGACATGGCAACGGCCCGTCGAGCACGGACAGCGCGGCATGGGACCACCTTGGGACCACCGCCGCGCGCTACAATCGGCCGGGGGTGTTCCGTGGGTGAGGTCATCCGCAGGACCAAGAACGGGAAGTTTATCGGGTTCTACCTGCGCTTCTATGACGGGGGGCGGCGACGGCAAATCGCCAGCAAGCAGCCGAGCGCAGCCGAGGCCCGCAAGATGCTTCTGCAGATTGAAGCGCGCATCGCCCGTGGGCAGGCCGGTATCGAGGATCGCCGCACCGACTGGCCCACCGTGGCCGCGCTGGTGGATCGCTTCTGCGCCGAGTACAGCCGGCCCCGCATCAAGAACATCGACAAGCACCGCGCCCAGTGCCGTAGCTGCCTAAAGAAAGTCCTCCCCGCGCTGGGCAAGCGATGCACGCCGCAGGTGACTGAAGACGACGTCGCCAAGCTTCGTGATGCACTCCTGCGTCGGCACGCACCCGGCACGGTGAAGAACACGCTCGCGACGCTGAGCACCGCGTTTGCCTGGGGCATGCGACAAAAGCTCGCGCCGCGCAACCCGTGCAAAGGGGTCGAGCGCCCGGTGTGCGAGTCGGCGATCGATTTTCTCAGCCGGCAAGAGCTCACGCGCCTACTTCGCGTCGCTGCTGACTCGTCGATGCTGCAGCACGTCGCCGTGTCGCTGGCTTTGCGCACCGGTCTGCGCAAGGGCGAGCTATTCGGTCTGCGCTGGATCGACCTCGACCTTGAATCTCGCCGCCTCACCGTCGCGCGCAGCTTCAACACGACTCCGAAGTCCGGCAAGGCCCGTCACCTGCGCCTGCCGATAGAGCTTGTGCCCTTGCTGCGGCAGTGGCGCGACCAGTGCCCACCGTCCCCCGACGGGTTGGTGCTGCCGCATGGCATCAAACAAAGCCGAATGATCGGCATCGACACCATGTGCGGCCTGCCTCGGCTGATGCGGCTCGCCGGCATCCGCCGCCTACCGCGTCCATGGCACACGCTCCGCCACACCTTCGCCAGCCACTTCATCATGTCCGGCGGCAGCATCATGGCGCTGCAGAAAATCCTGGGCCACGCCGACCTCCGAATCACCATGCTCTACGCCCACCTTGCCCCCGACTACCTCGCCGACGAAATGGATCGGCTGAAGTTCTGACCCGCGCCGCCCGCCGATTCCGGCCGAACCGATTTCGCGTTATCGTGTCTGGCGCAGGCGTACATTATCAAAATTAACTTCGGTGCCGACGGCGTTATTTAGATTTACAAGCCGAATCGACAAAGCCATGCCCATTTGCGGGTGCTGACTGCCGCTTGTAAAGCTTACCGTCGAGGTCAGAAATCGACCTTCATTGGGCCGCAGCGTGTTGTTGTCAGAGGCCAGGATCTGGCCACCGGCCAAGAGGTCGATGCGATAGTTGGGAAAGCCGGCAAAGTTGAACGGATGACTTGGGCTGCCATCGGTGGCGATGTTGCCAACCTCGACGACAAGCGTGTACTGCGTGCTCGGCAACAGCGTCGCGGTCAGAGTCTGCTGTAGGCCGGCCTCGCTGCTTGCAAAATAGGAAGCATCGCCGGGTCGATCGAGCAGAAAGACCACCCCGACATTCCGCCCCTCGGGAGCCGGATCGACATACAGCGCAGTGGTGGATGGATTCAGCGAACCAATTGAACGATAGCTGTAATCAATAGAACCATAAGACTGCCATCCTGGTGGGGGTGTATTTGTGACATAACTCCCCGGATTCAAAAACGTTGTTTCAAATCCCGGATTTTGCACGACAAGGCTCGTCGTCGTCAGGCCGGCATCGCCGGCGGCGCTCAGGTCGGCGGGCGGATCCCCTTCGCCCGTCCCAGCATCGAATGGCGCTGCGCTCTCCTCACCGCGCGGGCAGCCGGCCAGCAGCCAGACCGCACCCATCCCCAAGATCCCTAAGGTCCATTGCCCGTACTGCATGACGCCCCCTCCTGGCCATCATGTACCGACCCAATTGCCGGGTCGAGATCGCAGTGCGTGCGCCATGGTGCGCCCTGTCATGCGGATCCTTCTGCTTACTCCGCCGATGACGCAGCTCAACACGCCGTATCCCGCGACGGCGTATCTGACGGGCTGCCTGCGCCGACATGCGCCTGCGCTGAGCGTCGTGCAGGGCGACTTTTCATTAGAGCTCTTTCTGCGCTTGTTTTCGCGGGGTGGTGTACAGGCGATGCTCGACGAGCTTTCAGCCCGTGCGCGCAAGCTCCGTTCCCGCGCGGCCCGCGAGGCGATGCCGGACTCGATCGCGCACTTCCTGGCCCACGGCGACGACTACGTGACGCGGGTCGAGCCGGTGCTGCGCTTTCTGCAGGGCAACGATCCGAGCCTGGCCCTGCGCATCGTCGGGCGCAGCTTTCTGCCCGAGGGACCGCGCTTTGCGTCCTTGTCGGCGCCCGCGCCGGAGGGCGACGATCCCGATGCGCTGCACTGGGCCTTCGGCGAGCTCGGTGTGACCGACCGCGCGCGCCACCTGGCGAGCCTGTTTATCGACGATCTGGCGGACGTCATCCGCGATGGCATCGACCCGCGCTTTGAGCTGTGCCGGGCCTCGCCGATCTGCACCACCGCGAGACCGGCACGCCGACGTACGAGGGCCTGCCGCTTGCGCGCTATGTCTCGCTGTTCTTTGCCGAGGGCTGCATCCAGTCCGGCTTCTGGCATCGCTTTGCCGCCACCGCGGCTTGATGCGGACGTGCGGGGCTGGTTCGACATGCCGCCCGCGTCGAGAGCCCTCGCCCCGGGCCGAGGCAAGCGCCGCACCTGGAGCTCCACGCTGGGCGCGCCGCAGGTCCCGCCCGACCTGATCCGGCGAGCGCT
>DAORCZ010001081.1:0-3036 GCA_035345735.1 Pseudomonadota bacterium
TGTCGATGTGTGTTGCCTGGAGTCACATTCTGTGTTTTGTGGATCGGTCGCGGTGCACGATGACCTTGGCGTGGGCAGCGGCCAAGCCAGAGGCAATCTGTCGCAGGATCTGCATGCTGCGCAGCGCATCCATCGGCAGCCCGTGCAGCTTGCGCAGGGCTTGGTGCAGCGTCTCGCCCTCGATGTACTCCATGATGAAGTACGCCGTGCCGTCGTCGAGTTGACCGAACTCGTAGATATTGACCAGCGTGGGATGGCTGATGATGTTGACGGCCCGCGCCTCGTTGAGGAAGCGCGCCACCAGCTTGCGATTGCGGGCATAGCGCGGATGCAGCACTTTGACCGCGGCGCGGCGATTGAGCTCGGTATGGATCGCCTCATAGACGCTGCCCATCCCGCCTTCGCCGAGCAGTCGACCGGCGCGATAGGCCCCAAAAACCGAGACGGGCGCCGCTCCCGGCTGCGTCACCGAGTGCGGGCTTGCGGGAACGTCTTCTGACTTGGGCGACTCACTGCTCACGCCGGCGGCTCCGCGGTCTGCTTTCCCTCTGGCGACCCACTGCTCCGCAGGTCGTGGAAAGCGCCTCCCGGATCATAGCCGAAACCCCAGAAAATAGGTACGGTTGGCCTTCGCGCGCCCCGGGGCCGGCTCGCCGCTCCGTCGCTTTACATGGCCGTCGGCGCACGCTAAGGTGAGGCGGATTCTTCACCATGCCGCTGCGTAAGATCGTCCGCTTCCCCAATCCCTTCCTGCGCCAGCCCACCCGGGCGGTCACCACCGTAGACAAAGCCGTACGCTCACTCGTCGAAGACATGATGGAGACGATGTGTGATGTCGACGGAGCGGGACTTGCCGCCATCCAGGTCGGAGCGCCTGAGCGCATCTTTATCATCGATGCCGTCCCCGCCGGCGGCGAGCGCACCGACGCGCCCAAGGTCTTCATCAATCCGGTCTTCGAGTTCCTCTCGCCCGAGACCGATGTGCACGAAGAAGGCTGCCTCAGCTTCCCCGGCATCTTCGTGCCAGTGAAGCGCTCGCTTTCCGCCCGCATCAACGCGCTCGACATCGATGGCAAGCCGTTTGTCGTCGAGGCCGAGAACTTCTATGCCCGCGCGCTGCAGCACGAGTTTGACCACCTTGAGAATCGCTTGCTGTACGACCATGCCGGGGCGATCAAGCGCCAGATGATCAAGCGCAAGCTGGATCGTATGACCGATGAAGAGGCGATGGACATCCTGCGTCGCGAAGGTGAGTAACCCGCGACCCTGCCTCCTGCGGTTGGCCCTCCGGTGCGCGCTCGCGCTTGTGCTCTGGGGTGTCCACTTGGGACCCGCGCACGCCGCGCCGTCCCCTCCTCTGCCCGGCGGTCTTAGCGCTGGCGAAGTGATCGAGGGCGTCGAGAGCTTCCGGCTCAAAAACGGTCTCTCGCTGCTCCTTGTCCGCGAGCCCTCGCACAATAAGGTCACGGTGGAAGTGGTCTATCGCGTTGGCTCGCGCCACGAGGGGGCGGGCGAGACCGGCATGGCGCATCTCTTGGAGCACATGCTCTTCAAGGGCTCGTCGCGCCACCGCGATCAGCGGCAAGAGTTTCAGCAGCACGGCGCTGACTTCAACGCCGAGACGTCGGTCGACCACACCGCCTATTACGAGACGATGCTGGCGACGCCCGAAAACCTGCGCTTCGCTCTCGATCTTGAAGCCGACCGCATGACGACGGCGCGGCTCGAAGCGAGCGACCTGGCCAGCGAGTTTTCTGTCGTTCGCAACGAGCTTGAGCTGGGCGAAAACTCGCCACACGAGCTAGTCGTGCAGCGTCTGCTGCGCGTGGCCTATGCCTGGCATGGCTATGGCCGCGACACCATCGGCAGCCGCAGCGACGTCGAAAACGTCCCCATCGATCGGCTGCGGGCCTTCTATCGTCGCTACTATCAGCCGGGCAACGCCACGCTGATCATCGCCGGCGACTTCGATCGTGGCCTTGCCCTGCGCGAGGTCGCGCGCCTCTTTTCTCCCCTGCCCCGCCCCAGCCAAGCCCCCCCGCCGACCTACACGCAAGAGCCGGTGCAAGACGGCGAGCGCACCGCCACCGTACGTCGAGCCGGTGACATCGGAGTCCTCGGTCTGGGCTATCACAGCGTCGCTGCAGCCGACCCCGATCAGGCCGCTGCCGAAGCCGCCGTCGACATCCTGGTGCACGAGGGCAGCGGTCGGCTGTACAAGGCGCTCGTCGAGACGCACCTCGCCACCCACCTGCAGGGCGAAGCGCAGCACACCACCGAGCCTGGGATGGTGCTGTTCTTGGTCGATATCCTGCGCACTGCGCGGGCCGAAGGTGTGCGCGAGACGCTCTTGCGCATCGTCGGTGAGCTGGGCAAAAACGGTCCCAGTGCAGAGGAGCTGCGACGCTTCCAGAGCAGCTATCGCAAGACCTTCCGCCAGGTCAGCGCTGACCCGCAGGCGCTGGCAGAGAGCCTGGCCGAGTGGTGCGCCATCGGCGACTGGCGACTGCGCTACCTGCACCGCGATCGCATCGCCGCCCTGACGCCAGCTGCGGTGCAGACGTTCGCCGCGCGCTACTTCGTGGCCGACAATCGCAGCGTCGTTGCCTTTGTGCCGACGCCGCAGCCGCAGCGCAGTCCCCTGCCGGGAAAGCCCGATCCCAGCGCGCTCCTGCTCGGCTATCGCGGCCAGCCGCCGCCCGTCGCTGGCGAAGCGTTTGCCACCACCATCGAAAACATCGAGTCGCGCACCCAGCGCCTGACGCTCGCAAACGGGATCAAGCTGGCCCTGCTGCCCAAGCGCTCGCGGGGGCAGACGGTGCAGATCGTGGTCACGCTGCGCGGCGGCAGCCTGGCCAGCTTGCGCGGACAGGCCGCGGCCCTACAGCTTCTGCCGGGCATGGTGGCGCGCGGCACCCGCAACCGGACCTTCCAGCAGATCCACGAGGCACTCGATGATCTCGACAGCGAGCTGGCATCGCCGACGGTGTCTGCCGTCGGACTGGCCCCGCCAAGTCAGGGTTTTTCGCTGGCGCT
>DAORCZ010001082.1:0-3035 GCA_035345735.1 Pseudomonadota bacterium
GCCAGGCCCCACCGGTCTTCTTCGGCGGCAGGCGACGGAACGAGCGCAGAACGGCATCGGCATCGGCAGCGGCCTCGTTGATTGGGATGAACGGCGGCGTGGCGACCCCGATGCGGAAGACGCGGCCGTCGTGATCGCAGATCCAGCGGACGACGGTGTGCGTGCGGACACCGCCCAGCGTCAGGCTGACCTGCACGGCCAGCGCGACGCGAGCCCCCTCGGCCACCTTGGCGGGATCCTGCGGTAGCTCGACAGCCTCGGTGTGGACCTCGATCTGCGAGCCGCCCTGCTGCTGCCATTCCTGAATCTGCTTCTGCAGAAGCTGCATCAGCTTGTCGGGGCGACCCTCGGCGGACAGCGTGACACCGGCCATCTGGCGCACGTCCAGCATCTGCGGCTCGTCGCCACCTTCCAAGATCACGCGCGACAGCAGCGACACGCCGATCGGCACCGGCAACACGCCATCGGGCACCGCAGCGTATCGGGGCGGTACGCGGATGGCGATGCCAACGCTCGGTAGCTCGATTTCAGCGCCCGGAGCGGGCAGTTCGGGAGCGGCGGAGGTGATTTCCAGCTGATCCTTGGGCAGCGCCAACAGCCAGCGCAGCGCGGTGCGGACGCAGGTCAGCGGGTGCTGTGGGAACTGCGCGTCGTTCGCCGGATCGTCGAAGTGACCCTGCCCCAGCCGCTTGGCCAGCTTCTGCGGGCCCTCGCCGGGATACTTCTGCAGCGCGTGATTCAGCAGGTTGGTCTCGCGATAGCCGGTCTGCTGCGTGTGCTGAAAGGCGGTGATGTCGAGAATGCCGGTGGCGAGCGGAATCAGGATGTTGCCGACGACGGCTTCCATCACAGGCTCGTAGGCCACGCGGCGCAGGGTCAACAGCGCAGGCTGGCCGGCGATGGTGATGTACTCGGCCTGAATCAGCGGATTGAACTCAGGATCGCTGGTGCGCACCGGCGGGCGAGCCGGTGGCTGGCTCTGGCCGGGCTGCGGCGTTAGCTGGATCTGCTGGTACTGCTGCTCGAAGCTGAAGCGAGCGTGGCGCTCCAGATCGCGGCGGTGATCGGCGAAGTTTTCGGGGCGCAGATCGGCGCGCCAGGGCGCGTGGACGATGTGCCAGCCGACGCGATGATCGTTGTCGACCAGCACGGCGCGTCGCTCTTGCTCCTCCTGCACCCGCCACGACGCAGGAATCGCCAGTTTCAGACCCGGTAAACCGTTCTTGATGTCGTCAATAAAGCCCATGGGAGTCTCAATCTATCACAGGCCCGTAGCTGGGTCGCTAGGGCCAGCGCAGAAAGCGGCTGGGGCGCTGCCGACGGAGCTCAGCAGGCGGTGGCGCGACGCAAGGCGTCGGACAGGAAGGCGTGCAAACGGTCGGCGAGGACCGCCTCGCTAAGATCGTTGCGGCCGAGTGCCAGGTAGCCGGGTAGCCAGGTTTTTGCCGTCGGTAAGGCGCGGCTGGCGGCGAGCAGATCCCAGATGCCGATGGCGGGCAGCGAGGTCTTGGCAGCGTCTTCATAGGCAGCCAGAAACTCGTCGGCGACGGGGCGGCCGAACATGAGGGCAAGGTCGGCGCGGCAGTAGGCGACGTCGTAGGCGGCATCGCCGCGCTCGGCCTGATCCCAGTCGAGAACGGCGTGCAGGTGGCTCCCGCGCCAGACCACGTTCCCGGCCCAATAGTCGCCGTGTAGCAGCACCAGCCGACCGACCAGCGGACGTCGGCGCACGTCGGCAAACACGCGGCGAATGCTGCCGCCATCGGTCACGCTGTCGAGTCCGGGATGCTGCTCGGCGACGGCGAAAAGCTGGGCGAGGCGCTCGATGGGGTTCGGCAGGTGCGACAGCACCGGCTCTTCGCTGGGCACGGTATGGATGCGCGCGAGGGCGCTGGCCATATCGGAAAGAAAGCGTCCCATGTCGCGTGGCTGCAGGGTGCTGCGACCCGGCAGATAGCTCATCAGCAGGGTTGGGGCGTCGAGCGTCGTGGCGTCAAACCACAACGGCTGCGGCGTCGCGATGCCTAGCTGCGCCTGCGACAGCGCGTGTAAGGTTCGCCATAGCCGAGTCGGCCCCAGGGGATTCCAGCGCAGCGTGGCGTTGCCATAGCGCCGCACGACGATCGACTGGGTTGGTTCGGTGCTCGCCTCGCACTCTAGATCGACGCGATGCGTGGCGGCATCGACCCCCCCGTGCAAGCTACGGATGCGGGTAATGCGATATCCGGGAAATACCTTGCCGCATAGCGCTGCCAGGGCCAGGCGCGGCTCTCCCCGGGTGATGTCGGCAAGCGCCTGTTCGTTCGCTTCAGACATGACCACCCGTACCTGCAGCCGGGGGCGGCGCCGCGGGAGCGGGGGCTGAGAGCGCCGACTTCAGAAATGTGCTCGCCGCGCGCAGTACCGCTTGCGGAATCTCGTGCTGGCCCATAAAGGGACAAAACTCGACGGCAAGCCCGGCCTGACGTAGCTGATCACGCAGGGCTTCGGCGATGAAGAACGGCAGCAGGGGATCGCGCTGGCCATGGCTCTGGAAGACCGGCAGGCCGGTGCGGGCAGCCATGCGCGGCAGCCACTCGGACTTGCAGATCATCGTGCCCGAGAGCAAGAGCAGGCCCGCCAGCGGTCGATGAGTGCGCAGCGCTGTGTCCAAGGACAGCATCGCCCCCTGTGAGAAGCCACCGAGGACGATGGCTCCGGGGGGGACCGCAAGCTCGCGCTCCATGGCATCGAGTGCGGCCACGAGCTTGCCACGCGCTGCCGCCAGCCCCGATGGGACGTCATCGGTCAGCGCAGCGACGGCTGGCGAGCTGAGGTCGGGGCGACCGCCCATGCCGCCGAGCGCGCGCTCGAAGCGCTCGATGTCGATCGGCCACCAGGCGCGCGAGTCGAACATCTGCATAAACGAAGGCCCGAGGTTCGGACCCAGCGATAGCGGCGCCGCGGGAAAGGCGAAGCGCGTCCCGGGGGGGACTTGAAGGACTTGCGACAGCGGGACCAGATCACGGCCCGGGGCACCGTAGCCGTGCAGCAGC
>DAORCZ010001083.1:0-3030 GCA_035345735.1 Pseudomonadota bacterium
GGGGGATCGCGGTACCAGAACCAGCCTTCGCGATTACGCAGCCAGTAGGTGGCGCTGGTCTCCGGATCCATCTCGGTGCCGATCACGCCGGGCAAGGCAATGCCGTCTTCGGCGGACAGCGTGATGCCCGGCAGGACGGCAATGGACAGCACGGCAATCGTAAGCAAGATGCGCATCTCGATCACCGCTTGTCCGGGAAGCGGCCGTCACGGCAGTAGCTCACCTGATAGACCAGTTCCTTGTCGCTGCGCTGGGACTTCTCCAGCACGTCCTTCTGGCGAGTCTTCACCTCCAGACGGCTGCATCCCGGCTGGGGCAGGGGGTGCAGCGCCTGCACGTCAATCTCGATCGGTGTGCGGGCATCGAACTTCTGGCGCAGGTAGGTGGCCGATTCGCCCACCAGAACGCCATGCGCCGCGCCGTGATCGATGGCCCGCAGCAACAGCGGTTTGATCTCGGTGACTTCCATGCGCGCGAGGGGTTGAGCCAATGTGCCGTGCGCGAGCACCAGGCAGACGAGCATGCCTGCCCATTGGAGTTTCGAAGTGTGGATGGAGGGCATCATGGGCCGAAGTAGCTGTTGACCTTCTGTTGGGCGCGGGAGCGCATCGCACCCGCATCGGGGAGTGTCGGCGCGATCTCGGCGTAGAACTCCGTCAGGTTCATCCGCGAGAAATCGAGCGATTGCAGTTGGGTGACCGTGAAGCCGCCGCAATCGGGGTTCTGCGGACCGCCCCAGCCCCGGCCGAGCTGGCCGCGGCCTTGCTCGTTCAGAATGCGCGCGAGGCGCGAGTTAAAGCAGCAGTAGGACTCAGTGGTCTCGACGCAGAGGCGGATGATCGGCAGGCGAGACGAGCAGTAGCTCCCGACGCCGTGGCAGAGCCGGTTGTCCCGCTTCATGGCGAGGATCTGCTCGGCTTGCTCGCAGTCGAGAATCCCGGACAGCTGGATCGCCAGCATGGCGATGGTCCAGGGGCCGGGTACCAGTGTCTCGATGAAGGAAGCGACGGACAGATCGCCGGCAAGCAAGCCGGCGAGCGCGGACGACCCGCCGCCGGCACCGAAGAGGGCTTCGAATCCGGCGATTACCATATCCGGTGCATCGGAGGTGAAGAGGGCATCGTAGGTGTAGCTCGATCCCACCGCACCCCAGACCTGTCCGCCAGCCCCGAGAATCAGGTTCAGGTTGGAGAAGAGCGAGCTGCTCGATCCCGCGCCTTTGCAGCAGTTCACGAGGCCGAAGAGTTTCTTCCGGCAACGGTTGTCGTAGCCGTTGAACACCACGAGGCTGTTCGGATCGACGTACTTTCCGGCCTCGCGCTGCACTTCCATCGCGGTCACCACTCGGGCGAAGTCCGCATCCGGTGCGCTGCCGGTGTCGAAGCAGCGCCCGTCAACGCAGAACTGCTGGCCGCCGCAGTTGGTGATGGTCGAAGTGGTTCCGCTCGATACTCTGCATTGCCACGTCTGCTCGTAGAGCATGCAGGCGCCCTGCGGGTTCGTATCCACGCAGCTGGAGCCCACCTGGCTGCAGCCGCGATCGCGCAGCGGCTGGCAGTCATCCGTCATGGTTTGGGACACGCAGCTGTATTGCGCCCGATAGCGCCAGCAATCCCGGTAGACCGGGTAGCCGCCGATATTGCGGGTTGCCGGACCCTCGACGCAGATCTCCGAGTTCTTCTGGCAGTCGGCGGCGCGAACCGGCGATGCCGCCGTGAGCAGGGTGAGAAACAGCACAGCCAGGACGCGCGTCATCATTGCGAGCGCGCCTCCAGCGCCGCGCACTGGTTGTCCCAGGTGTCGGTGAAGCTCACCGTGGTCGGCATGGCGAAGGTGCTCACGCCATAGAAGCTCGTGCCCTGGCAGGGGTTGTAGAACCACGCACCGATCGAGCAGTTCGCACCCGAGCACGACTGGCTGTAGTAGGTCTGGTAGCAGAAGAAGCCGTCGATCTGCGACGGCCCCGGTGTCATGCCGATTTCGGTGTTCAGCGTGCCGGGCACGTACTGCGATCCCAGTTCCATGTAGATGCCGCCCGTGGACTTGGCGATCGTGAACGCGTGCATCAGGTAGTTGTTGGTCCCGCAGGTGAAGTCGTAGGCGAGGTAATCGATGCAGGCCGGGCAGGGATCTGCGGTCACGCGCGTGAGGAACTGGCCGGGCGAGCAGCCGGGCGTCTGGATGGGCGTGACGATCAGGACCTTGTCGCAGGTCGTGCTTTCCATGGTCCGGTACTGATGGCAGGTCAGCGTCTCGAAAATGTCCGGGCTCGTGACGGTCTGCACGGTGCAGCCGCTGTAGGTGCCGGCGAGATTGCCCGCGATCGCCTGCGGGTCGGCGGTGATGGTCCTGGCGCGCGTGAGCAGCGGGTCGCTGGCGGTGATGCTGTAGTTGGGGCGCCGCGCCGGATTCGTCTGGGAGAAGTCCACTGCGTTGCAGCCCTGGTCGGCAAAGCCGCCCGCTGCACCGGGTCCGCCGGCACAGGCGCCCACTCGCGCTGAGGATTGCGTACCCAGTCCGGGGCTGCCGAAGTAGGAGGTCTCCGGCGGCGTGGTCGTGTAGTTCGGTACAGTGGACTGCGCAGTATTGCCGCTGATCTGGCCACGTGCCGCGGCGTTACCGCTTCGGCCCAGCGCGGCGCCCTGATTGAAGGCATCCGACAGCGACTGCGCTTGCGTGGGCAAGGTTCCGGCCGCGAGCGCCGTCAGGAGGATGAGCGCGATCCGCCGCTTCATGGCGATCCCCGCAACCGCTTCAGGATCGGTTCCGCGAGCAAGGCCGCTTCCGGGCGGCGGCGCATAATCGCTTCCAGCGCGTAGTCGAGGCTGACATTGCCCGAGACGCTCACGAAACCGGCGGGGGTAGCGCAGCCGGAACTGCAGTTGCCCTGTGCGTCGGCGCCAGTCGCGTCATTCAGCGCGAGGACGAAGGTCGGCGCCTGACGCACGCCGAAGCGCGCGAATGCCTCGGGGTCGATGACCCAGGCCACCTTGCGCTCCCCGATGAGTTCGCCGACGACGGCGATGGTTT
>DAORCZ010001084.1:0-3025 GCA_035345735.1 Pseudomonadota bacterium
CGCATTGTCAGGAGCCCTGATGTCCCCCTCCCCTACTCTGGCCACGCCCTCGCATACCGCAGCGGGCGCGGTCGCAACACCGGTCGCTTCCCGTCTGGATCGGTCGCGTCCGACCCTGGCTCTTTGTTCCGCGCTGCTGCTGGCGCTGAGCGGAGCGGGCTGTCCGCATCAGAATCGCGCGTCGAAGCTTCCCGCCGCGGCAAACAGCGACTTCAAGCGCTTCTCGGTTCTGACGGCCAAGAGCAAGGAGCGCAAAGGGTTCTTCGACACCTACCAGAAGGGCGACGATCTGTTCATCGCCATCCCCAAGGCGCGGCTCGGCGAGAAGTTTCTGCTGACCGCCCGCATCGCTCAGGGCGTTGGGGCCGGCTACCTGCTCAGCGGCACCAGCGTCGATGGCAACGCGGCCAGCATCGTCTCGTTTGAGCGCTACGGCGATCGCCTGTTCCTGATCCAGCATCCGGTCCGGGTCACCGCCGGCTCTAGCTCGTCGTCGCGCGTCGCCGTCAATCAGTCCTACAGCCCCTCGGTCATTCAGTCGGCCGCCATCGAGTCCGAGCGCGGCGATGGCGCGGCGGTGATCAACGCCCGTTCCTGGCTGCTCGGCGATCTATCGGGGATCGGCGGGCTGGTCGGGGCGATGTCCAAGCTGGGACGCGGCGGCGGCTCGGGCAGCGCCGCGCTCAACCGCGACCGCAGCTATCTCGACAGCGTGAAGGCCTTCCCCGACAACCTCAACCTGCGCGTGCGCCTGACCTTCCCGGTGCCCGAGCGCACCAGCCTGCCCAGCGTCCCCGATGATCGCTATCTGTCGGTGCTGGTGGGCTACAGCTTCGCACGCCTGCCGGCCGAGCCGATGCCGGCTCGCCACGACGACGATCGCATCGGCTTTTTCACCACCAGCCAGTACGATCTCGACAGCAGCGGTGCCGATCCCTTTGTCCGCCTCATCCACCGCTGGCGCCTGCAGCCCGACAAGCCGCTGACCTATTACGTGGACCCCAGCGTCCCGACCGAGTACCGACGCTACGTCGAAGCGGGCGTTCTGGCCTGGCAGCGCGCATTCGCCGCCGCCGGCTTTCCGCAGATCATCCGCGTCGCGCCGCTGCCCAAGGGAGCCGATCCCGAAGACATCCGCTATCCCACCATCCGCTGGGATGCCAGCATCGACTCGCCGCTCGGCCTGGGCGAGAGCCTCACCGATCCGCGCAGCGGCGAGATCGTCGGGGCCAGCATCCTGCTCAGCAGCCGGCTGGTCCGTCACTATCGCCGCATCGATCAGCCGCTTGTTGGCGAGCGCGCCCCGACCGCCCTGCGCCGCGGGGAGGACGAGTTTTCGGCGCTGTGGGATGCCCTACTGCCGCCACGACGGGGTGAGCAGCCTTCGCTCGATGGCGATCACCGGCGACGCGAGCTAGATGGCGGCTCTTTCAGCTTGCACCTCGATCAGCAGGCGGTCCTGCTGCACAGCACCTTGGCGGCCTCGGGCGCGCTTCTCGCGGGTCAACCGCTGCCCGCCCGCGTGCTGGGTCAGGCAATCCAGTTCTGCACCATGCACGAGGTCGGCCACACGCTCGGCCTCCGTCACAACTTCAAAGCGTCGGCAGCGGTGCCTAACGAGCGCCTCGCCGACCCCGCATGGGTGCGCGAGCACAGCCTGATGCCTTCGATCATGGACTATCCCGGGCTCAACCTGCCGCGGGGGGGAGCCCCGGCGCCGGCTGACTGGTCTTTCTATCCCCCCGACCTCGGCGAATCGGACCTGCTGACGATTCAGTATGGCTACAGCCGTGACGAAGCTCAGGCCCAGGCCGTTGCCCGGCAGGCGGCTTCACGGGGCCATCTCTTCGGAACCGACGAAGACGCCCACAGCCACGACGCCGTCGATCCCGCCACCCAGACCTGGGATCTGGGAGCCGACTCGCTGGCTTGGGCGCGCGAGCGGGCCGAGCTGATTAGCGGTCTTCTGGCGGCGCTACCGACCCGCATCCTGACCGACAACGCCAGCTTCGGTGAGCTGACCAGCGTCGCACATGCCTTGCTCGGGCAGTATGGCTCGGCGGTCGATATCGCCCTGCCTTACATCGGGGGTCAGCGCCTGGCTCGCGATCATGTCGGCGATCGCGCCGGCCAGCCGCCTTACCGCGCGGTGGAAAAAGCGCGACAGCGCGAGGCCTTCGACCTGCTCCTGCGCTATGCCTTTGCCGACGGAGCCATGACCCTGCCGCCGACGCTTTTGGCCCAGGCCGGACCGCTGCCCGTCACCGGTTTTTCGGGCCGACGAACGCAGCATGAAATGCCACTCCTGCGCATGGTACGCAGCTTCCAGGGACGCATGCTGCAAGAGCTTCTGGCCAAAGACACGCTGCTGCGTCTGCGCAACAGCGAACAGAAGCACGGCGCCGATGCGACGCTGACGCTGCCTGAGCTGTTCGAGGGGCTGACCTCCGCGCTGTGGACCGAGCTTCTGGCCGCCCCCGTGCCGCGCAACATCAACGCCGCCCGCCGCGATCTGCAGCGCGTCCATATCGATGCTCTGACGGCGCTGCTGCAGCGTCGCGAGGACAGCCCGGCGGCCGATCCCGACAGTCGGGCGCTGGCTCGCTATCAGCTGGCCGAGCTGCGCAAGCGACTGCAGGAAAAAGAAAAGTCGCTGGCCAGCCTCGATGGCTACACCAGGGCCCACCTGGCGGATCTGAGCGCCCGCATCGCCAAAGTGCTCGATGCCGCGGTGCTGGAGAGCCCGCTGTAGCCGACCGACCGCTCAGTCGCGCGGCTTGACGAACTGGGTCTTGAGCAGGCCGCGGAAACGCTGCCCCCACTCCTCTGCCTCGGGCAGATGGCGCCCGCGCGGCAGCAGCTCGCGATACAGCGCCAGGATGCGAAGCTGCTCGGCCTGTCCCGAGCTCGCCTGGGCCCAAGCAATCACCGTCGAAAACAGGCCGTCGTCGACCTCCCAGTCTTGCAGGATCTGCTCGACCTGATCGGCGGCGATGGCGGCGCGATAGGCCTCGACCGAATCGGC
>DAORCZ010001085.1:0-3024 GCA_035345735.1 Pseudomonadota bacterium
GTCCTGCGAGGAAGCGAGGGGGGCTCGGCGACGCCGACAGAAGCCGGCGCCGCCTGGGGATCGGCTACCAGACGACGCAGCGGTTCTTCTGCACCATCTTGTCCGTCGGCTGACACTTGAAGGCCGCGGCGAACTCACTGAGGTTCGACAGCGAGCCGTTCAGGCGGAACTCCGGCGGCGAGTGCGGATCGACCGTGGCGAGGAGCCGAGCGTACTCGGGCCGGCGCTTGTCGCACCACGACTGGGCAGCGCTGAGGAAGAAGACCTGATCCTCGGTGAACTCGCTGCCCTTGGCCATCGGCTGCGGGCTGCGCTGACTGGCCAGCTTGAGGGCGTGGTAGGCGATCTTGAGGCCACCCAGGTCGGCGATGTTCTCGCCGAGCGTCAGCTTGCCGTCGATGTGGACGTTCTCACCGGCGATCGGCGTGTAGCCGTTGTACTGCTCGACCAAACACGAGGCGCGGCGATCAAACTCAGCGCCGATCTTCTCGCTCCACCAGTCCTTGAGGTTGCCCTGCGCGTCGAAGCGGCGGCCTTCATCGTCGAAGCCGTGCGTGATCTCGTGGCCCATGACCATGCCGATGCCGCCGTAGTTCGCCGCCCGCAGCGCCCCGCGCTGGAACATCGGCGGCTGCAGGATGCCGGCCGGGAAGACGATCTCGTTGAGCAGCGGCTCGTAGTAGGCATTCACCATCGGCGCGGTCATGCCCCACTCGGTGCGATCGAGCGGCTTGCCGATCTTCGACAGGTCGCGACGGCTTTCGAACACCGACGCCGCGATGGCGTTCTTAAGGTACGAGTCCGGCACGATGGAAAGCGCGCTGTAGTCGCGCGCCTTGTCGGGGTAGCCGATCTTGTTGGTGATGGCCTTGAGCTTGGTCTGCGCCGCGGCCCGCGTCGGCTCGTCCATCCAGGGCAGGCTGGCGATGTCTTTTTCCATCGCCGCTTCGATGTTGACGATCAGCTCCTGCGCTTGCGCCTTGCCGTCGGCGCCGAACGTCTTCTGAACAAAGGCCATGGCCAGCGACTCGCCCAGTGCACCGTCGGTGGCCGTCACACAGCGCTTCCAGCGCGGCAGGATCTGCGCCGTGCCGGTCAGCCGCTGCGAGTAGAACTTGAAGTGCTCATCGACGAACGCCTTGCTCAGCCGACCGGCCACGCTATGCACCAGGTGCCAACGCAGATAGGCCTTGAGCGTCTCGATCGGCGTCTCGCCGAGCGCCTTGTTCAGGCCTTCGAGGAAGCCGGGGACCAGGACGTTGATCTCGCGCAGACCGCCAAAGCCGAGATACGTCAGGTAGGCCTGCCAGGGAAAGCGTGGCGCCAGCTTGATCGTCCCGTCGAGCTCCAGTCGGTTGTAGAGCTTGCGCGGATCGCGGCGATCGATGCGCGACATCGATGCCGTGGCGAGCTGCTTTTCCAGCCCGTAGGTAGCCGCCGCCTGCACCTTGGCCTGCGCCGCCGGCAGACCGGCCAGGGTCAGCATGCGCTCGATGTGCGCCTGATATTCCTTCTGCGTCTCGACCGACTTGGGGTCGGTCTTGAGGTAGTAGTCGCGATCCGGCAGGCCCAGGCCGCCCTGATCCAGTGCACCGATGACCCGCGTCGCGTCCTTGAAGTCCTGAATCGAGCTGATGCTGAATAGCGGGTGACCAAAGCCCAGGTGCTGACGGGCCAGCTCGCGGGCGACGTCGTCGAGGGTCTTGAGGGCATCGATGGGCTTTAGCTGCTCGGCGAGCTCGGCCTGCGCCGTCTTTTCGATGCGCTCTTCGTTCATGCAGGCGCCGTAGTAGTCGGTCAGCTTCTTGCTGTCTGGAACCGCTGCTGCGCCACCCGCCTGGGCGCTCTCGCCTTTTTCGAGGAGCTCGCGCAGGGTGGTCTGGTTGCGCTCGGCCATCTCGGCGAAGCCGCGGCTCCAGGCGGGACGGTCGGCCGGGATCTCGGTCTTGCTGAGCCAACCGCCGCAGGCGTAGCGGAAGAAGTCGTCGCAGGGCTTGACGTTGCGGTCGATGATGCTGGCGTCGATGCCCAGGCTGGGAGGCGGCTCGGCTTTGCCAGGCTTGCCGGCCTTGCCCGCCTTGCCCGGCGCCGCATCCAGCGCGGCCACCGGCGGCAGCATACCCAGCACAAGGCCGAGTCCGAGCGCGCTCGGCACCGAGACGAAGATCCAGCGCCGAGGCGCGGTCGGACGCGGAGTTGCGGCCGCAGGAGGGGAGGAGACTGACGAGGAGGAACGGTCGGATGCGGTTGACATTCGCGGCTTATATCACAGCCCAAAACCACGCAGACAGGCTACCCGTAGGCTGGGTGGGCAACGCTCTTTATCGTCGAGGCGCGTGATATGATGACCGCGGAGCTCTCTCTGTGCCTGCGCCCCCCACACCCCGCTTCCACATCGATGCAGTGCGCGAGGACGTCCTCGCCGTGCGCCCCCTGGCCAACAGCCGCTGGCTCGCCGATAGCTGGGCCGCCCCCGAGGCCTTCCTGCAGGCCCTGCTTGACTACAACGCGACCTTGTACGCGCCGCACGGTAAGAGCGGAGCGACGGGCTACGACTTCTACCACGACGCGATCCTGCGTTTTGCCGGCAGCGAACGGGTTGCGCTGCGCATGCTGCAGACCCTGCGCGATGGTGAGCGCCTGGTGCGGACCCTCAGCTATGCCGAGCTGCACAGTCGCGCCTCGACACTGGCAACCACGCTGCGCGAGCTGGGCCTGAAAGCCGGGGATGCGCTGTGTATCCTCTTACCGCCCGGCGAAGGGCTGCTCGTCACGCTGTTCGCCGCCCTGCGCATCGGCGCAACGGTCAGCGTGCTCATGCCACGCGGCGAGCGCTACGTGGCGGGCCGACTCCTTGCTCTGGCACCGGCCTGCATCGTCACCGAGCGCCTCTACGCCCGACTGTGCCCCAAAGCCCTGCCGCCGCCGCACATCCTGGGCAGCCGCGATCGTGAGGAGGAACCGCTGCGTCGGGCCCTGCCCGACGATCGCACCCACACCTATGGCCCGGCAGCGCCGGTCTTT
>DAORCZ010001086.1:0-3022 GCA_035345735.1 Pseudomonadota bacterium
GGCGCTTTCGCGACAGGCACGGCATCCGGCCAGCTCGGCTTGTTTATCCCAGGATTTCAAGCGCTGAAGGTCTTCATCCAGGGGATGGGACGCGGTTTTCCCTCCTATGTGAAGAAGGATCAGGCGCTTCCATTTCTCCCGGACGGGCAAGCGCCGATCCACCTGCAAGGCATGGTGGGCGGCGGACTGGCCTTTGCTCCGCACGATCGCGTAGATCTGAGCGTCGAGGTGCAGCGCGGTTTTGGCGGAGGCATCGCCCCATGGGCCATGGGTCGTAGGAATCAATTTTTTCGTGCTGAGCGGTGGTAAGAAGTACGACGGGCGCGCTGCTGCCCCGATCCTGCAGCTTGCCGCCGATGCAACCGTAGAGGCTGTGCGGGCCCTCCACGCGTACATCGAGAGCCTGCCCATCGACCCGGTTCTCGATGCGCGCTGCATGCTCCTGGACGATAACGGCGAACCGCTCGTGAAGGAGCCGGTGGGCACTCGCAGCGCGGACGGCAAGCACTGCATCGTGCAGGGAGAGAAACTTCCCATCGGAGAGAACTGGTGGCGTGACAGGAAGAAGAGCCTGGTCTGCCGCGACAGCAAGCTCTCCGACTCTCTGATGTATCGGCGCCCCAATAACCATGGCTACCACGTGCTGCACCGCCCTTGGGTTGGTGAAGACTGCGTACTGCGGGAAAACGTCTATGACGGCCCATCACCTGAGACAGCCCAGCTACCGCGGACTGTCCAGCTTGCGGTGCTGGGCACCCAGACCCCGGACAGGAAGGGCTGCATCGACCCTACCGGCCATGTGCATCCTGTGGGGACGCAGTATTACCGAGAAGAGGGCCACCAGTGGATCTGCGCAGCGCCCCGGATCGAAGAGCAGAGGGACCGCTGCTTCCTGGCGCTGGCCGAGCTGCCGCAGAAGATGCAGAACCAAGTCACGCCGCTGGGACGGATCTCGCGGGCGCTCGATCAGGGAATGAGCCGGAAAGCCGAGTCTATTGACAAGCTGCCCGAGCAGGCAGTCCAGACCGCAGAGAATGTCGCTGAAGGAAAGATCACCCTGACGACGATCAAGGGCACCCTTCGCGCCAAGGCCCAGTACCTGGCCGAGCACGCCACGCTGGGCGAGGCCCAGAGGTGGGTTCGTGAAGAGGTCGAGGAGATAAAAAAGTGGAAGGACAAGTCGGCCATCGAGCAAGGTGAAGATGTAGCCCGCGGGGCGGGCGATGCCATGATCCCGCATCCGGCTACGGTTGCCGCAACGGTGGTGACCGGAGGCATTGGTCGCGGCGTTCTGCGCGCCGGGGAAGGGCTTGAGGAGGTGGCCCAGGTAGGAAAGCAGCTTGGCGCGGCCGGCAAGCAGGCTGCACATGCAGCGAAGGCTGCTCAACATGCGGAACACGCGGCAGCGGAGGCCATCAAGGCGGAATAAAAGGCGGCGCAAGCGGCTCACGCTGCTGGTGAAGTAGGCTCTGCAGCAGGAACATCTGGGCTGAGCAAGGAGGCACAGAGAAGCATCGCCTCACTGGAGAAGCGAATTGCGGAGCATGAAAAGAAACTCGCAGAGTTCAAAGCCAATCCCACAGTTCGCCCAGGAATGGAGAACATGCCCAAAGCAGTCGTCGAAAAACAGCAGCAGGCTCGAATTCACCATCTTGAACATGAGATCAAGGTATTCCACGAGAACATCGAAAAAGTCAGACGTGGGGAGCTGTGATGCGCAAGCTACTCTTTGGGAACCGTACGCTGGTGCTGGTTGATTCGTCAGAAAGCGAGGCACTGACCAAGCTGAATAATCCCTTTGCGATCCTGCTACCGGCGGAGACGAGTACGCCAGGTCCCCAGCAGAAGAGAATGATCGGCGTTGCTATCGCGCACGGCTGCGTGGAGTTTTGCTGCATCGGTCGGTATGCAGAGGCGCTACATGACTCGATCGATGCGATGCTGGAGGAGCGGGAGCTCTTCAATGTGGTGACGACATGGCACATGAATGAACCGCTGGAGGAGTCCATCCACTACTTCATTAATTTGGCCGGGAGCAAACCGCCCACTCTGGTCGCGGTATTCGACCAGGCGTGCGAGCTGCAACAGCTGCTGCAGGCCAGCTTTACCCAGCATCGAGGTTGACCGGACGCGCGAGACTTGCGTGTCAGAGATGCGGCCAGCGGCAGAGCTGTAAGCGCTGCCATGGGTTGTGTGTATTCTCAAGGACTCGGTCAGCACGCGACTGCCGGGCGCGCTTGTGCGCCCGAATCGAGCGCCTCATGCGCGAGATGAATCCGCTGGGCCACCGCTTTGACCCCGGCGTGCACGAAGCGCAGGCGCTCACGGATGATCCGACCACTTGGCAGGGTGGGGTCAGCATGCCGCCCGGTCTCAGCTGCCGTGCCGTTTTGGCGTAACCGCCCGCTCCGGTACATCTTCCCCCGCCGACCTCCAAGCCGCAGACTGCCCAGCACAAGGAGGAAGCAATGACCGACCCGTTAGAGGCTCTGCTCGGTGAGCCCTGGCTGCGCGCCCTACTGAAGATGCCGCAGTGGACCCCGGAGCAGACGGCCCTTATCATCCAGGCGCAGCGCCGTAGCGGATTATCCAGGGCCGCCTTTTGCCGGCGTGCAGGAATCAAGCTGTGGCGGCTGTACAAGTGGCGAGGCCACCCAGCCTCACCCAGCCATGTGCTCCCGGCCCCCCAGGCCGATGATTCTCCGCCCCCGCTCGATCCGGCTCTGCCTCCCTCGTTCCTCCCGCTGCAGGTGCTTGCCTCGCCCGCCTCTGAGCAGGCCGCGGCTCCTTGCGCCGAGCTCGTGCATCCAAGCGGCCTCCGGCTCCGGCTTTGGCCCGAGGCACCCCAGGCTCTGGTCCTGACTCTTTTTCAGGCCCTGGGTCCGCCATGCTGACCCTGCCTCCTGCGGTCAAGCTCTACGTGGCCCCGCAGCCCGTCGATGCTCGCAAGGGCTTTGACGGTCTGAGCTTGTATGTCCAAGCGCAGCTTCGCCTTGAGCCTCTGAGCGGGCACCTGTTTATC
>DAORCZ010001087.1:0-3011 GCA_035345735.1 Pseudomonadota bacterium
GACGGGCCGGCGCGGCGGCTGGCGCGGCCATGGCGGGAGCCGGGCGGGCAGGCCTCGTCTCGGCGGGAGCAGCGGCATGGCTGACCGACAGTAGGTCTTCACCCCGCTTGCGACGCTCTTCGTTGACGAACTGCAGCGCCGCTTCTTTCATGCGGTGCGCGCCTGCTTCGCCGCCAACGCCAGGCACGTTTTTGAGCTCGTCGATCCGCGCCTCTGCAACGTCCTGGGCCGAGCGCCAGCCGAGCTTGAACAGCGTGCTCGAGAGCTCTTCTGATGATCCGGGCAGCTCCGCGAGCACGCGTCGCTCGACCTGCTCTAGCTCGCGGACCTTGCTCTCGGCATGGATATCGATCCGCCAGCCGGTAAGCTGCGAGGCAAGGCGGACATTCTGGCCCTTCTTGCCGATCGCCAAGCTGAGCTTGTCGTCGGGGACGATGAGCTCCATGGTGTGGTTTTCGGCATCGATCACCACACGAGACACTTCCGCCGGAGCGATGGCATTGCAGACGAAACGAGCGGGATCGTCGCTGTAGGGGACGATATCGATCTTTTCGCCGCGTAGCTCTTGCACCACCGCCTGCACGCGCGAGCCCTTGATGCCAACACAGGCGCCCACCGGATCGACGTCGCGATCGCGTGAGCTCACTGCAATCTTGCTGCGCGAGCCGGGCTCACGAGCCGAAGACTCGATGCGTACGATCTTTTCGTAAATCTCAGAAACCTCCTGCTCGAAGAGCTTTTCGAGCAGGCCCTTGTGGGCGCGCGACAGCACGATCTGCGGTCCGCGGGCGTTCTTTTCGATGTCGACGACGAAAGCCACGAGGCGATCACCAACGCGATAGTTTTCGCGCTGGACCTGCTCGCGCACCGGCAGAATGGCTTCCGTCTTGCCGAGGTCGACGATGATGTTGCCGCGCTCGAAGCGACGGACGATGCCGGTGATCAGCTCACCTTTGCGATCGCGATATTCGTTGAACGTGTTGTCACGCTCGGCTTCGCGGATGCGCTGGATAATGACCTGCTTTGCCGTCTGCGCCGCGATGCGGCCGAAGCGCTTGACGGTGTCGTGCAAATCCAGCAGATCGCCGTACTTCGACTCTTGCTCGGCGGCGCGCTCGGCGTCGCCATCGGCGTAGAAGATCTGGAACAGTAGCTCGTCACCAACCTCGGCCCGCAGGCCCTGCCGTGCCGCCGCATCGCGCGGAATGTCGCGACCCTTGATGCCTGGCTGTTCGGTGACGATGCAGACCTGGAAAAGGTCAACTTGGCCAGTCTCTTCGTTAAACTGCGCCTCTAGCTCACGCTCGAGACCGAACACCTTCTTGGCAGCGGTCAGAATGGCTTGCTCAAGGGCTTGGGTGAGGACCTTTTTATCGATCCCCTTATCCTTCCCAACCTGTTCGAGCACCATCGCGAGGTTCGGTTGCATCGCTTGTTCCTTTTCCGTTCGCAATCCCTTCAGGCGTTGAAGGCGAAGAGCAAGTTGGCTTTTTCCATGTCCGCAGTGTGAAGCACGACTTTGCCGACGCCATCTACCTGCATCTGCACCAGCTCACCGTCAACTGATTGAATCAGTCCGGCAAACATCCGCCGCGGTCCGACCTTGCTATCGGGCGGAGGGGCCGCAGCCGGTCCCAGCTCCGAGCGGCTGGCGTCGGGGCGCAGGCGCACTTTGGCCTGCTGGCCGACGAAGCGCAGAAAATCGACGCCGCGCTTAAGTGGGCGGTCGACGCCGGGTGAGCTGATCTCCAGCTGGTAGCGACCTCCCGGTACCGGATCGTGCACATCGAGCAGCGCCGACACCTCACGCGACACCCGGACGCAGTCCGAGTGCGAGATATGGCCCTGGCCGATCGGACGATCGATGGTGACGCGCAAGACCCCACCGCCCTTGGCGCCACGGCTCCAGGCCATCTCGACATACTCGTAGCCTTGGCCTTCCACGGCCGGCCGGATGAGCTGTTCGAGTGTCTGGTGATCCATGGTCTTCATGTCAGGGGGGTGTGGTGAGGTGATCGCGGTCCTGCCGGTTTTTCGCCTAATTTTCTCTACTTGTCCAACCGTTAGCCCAAAAAAAAAGTGGGTCCGGAGGGCCCACTTTCAGTGCATTGAGTGGCTTCCTACCAAATGTAATGTCGCGTAATACCATCTTCTCGGCACGATAGGCAAGAGATTAGTGACGATGCGCAGCCGGCGCTGGCATCGGCGAATGGCCCGGCTGGGGGACGGATCGGGCGGTCGGCTGCCCATTTCGGCGACTCATCCCCCGCTGCCGCTGACGGCTTGGTCGAGCGGAGGCCGTCGAATGGATGCTGGCTGCGTCGCCTGCTTTCCCGTTGCGCCGGCGGCTGTGACCGCGCTAACAAGGCGCGCATGGTAAGCGACAAAAATTCACCATCCCGGTTGTTCGCTGCGCCGGCTGGCGCGCTGGGATGGCGGTGGGCGGGGTCTGTGCCCCCAGCGGGAAATCTGGCGATGGGTCTAGGGCTATCCCGGATGAGGTGCTCCTCCGATCGGAACCTGGCACCCGCAATCGGGCTACGGTCGAGGCAGGTGTCCGCATGGGCGGGCCCCAGCGTCTGCGAGAGCGCCGCGTGAGCTGCAAAGACTGCAAGACGGGTGGCTGCGAGACCGCGGAGGGCGGTTGTGGCCCGCGCAAGGAGCGGCAGCGCGACCGGCTCAGCGAGCTGATTGCGGCCCTCTACCCTGGACGCTGCTGGGGGGAGCCCGAGCTTTCGCCAGCGACCGAGGCGGGCGAGGTGGGTCCGCTGGCCGGTGTCTCCACCACTGAGCTGATGACCCTGGCTTCTGAGCTGGCCACGGTGCTCAAGACCCCGTGCTACATCGTGCCGGGAGATGAGGAAGATCTCTGCCACTTCATCTACATCCTTTGTCTAGGGCGGGAGCCTTCGCTGCTTGAGCTCCGGGACGAGGTCAGCACCGGAGCCCGACCGACGCTGTGGCTGGAAGCCGACCGCCTGCGCGAGCGCTATCTGCGGGTGTCGCTGTCG
>DAORCZ010001088.1:0-3005 GCA_035345735.1 Pseudomonadota bacterium
TGTTCGCCGTGCGTGATCAGGATGCGGGCCCCGCCGATCTCTAGCAGGCCACCGCCCACAGAGGGATCGTCGCCTAGCTGAAAGGTCAGCCCCGCAGCGATGGCTGGCGGCTGGCGGAGAGCGGCGCGCAGCACGGCCTGCACCTCGGGCAAGGCGAGCTCGGCGTCGTGATTTCCGAGGCGGATCTGCACCTCGCCACCGGCTTTGAGGAGCTGTCCGAAGGCCGCGAAGATCGCCGCGTTTTCTGGCAGCGCCATCGCCGCCTGCGCCTGTTGCACCGCGCGCCCACGATCCCAGGTCAGCGGATCGTCGTTGAGCAAGAAGTCGACGGTGTCGCCGTTGCAGATCAGGCGAGTCGGCTGGCGCAATGCCTCGCGCTCGATGAAGCGAATCAGCTCGGCTCCGCCGGCGTAGCAGTCGTAGGGGCCGCCGTTGCCGAGGTGCAGGTCGCTGACGACGAAGGTTTTTTGGATGGGGGCATGGGGGCTGTCGTCGCCATCGCTAAACGACTGCGGCGAGGGTGCATCCGCGACGGCGGATTTCACCTGCAGCCCGCGGGTCGCAAGCTCGCCTTGCAGTGCGCGGCGGCCGGCCTCGCTGTAGCGCAGGCTAAGGCGCAGCAGGGCATCGCGCTCGATCCCTAGCTCCGCTGCAAGCTCAGACAGGGCGCGGCGACCCAGCAGCACCTGGGCGATGCCGGATTCAAGCCCCGACGGCAGCAACGCACTGGGCTCACCAGCGTCGGTGCTGTCGAAGGCCTGGGGCACCCGCTGACGAGTCCCGCCCGCCACCACGCGGAGCGGCGCCTCGCTGCGCTTACCCAAGCCGCGGACGACCAGGCGTGTCCCCGGAGCGACGCTGGGCACGGTCATCGTCACCACCGCACGTCCGCCCAGCGGCTCGGCGGTGAGCACGGCCACGTCGGGCAGCGGCTCGCCACTTTCGGCATCGTGCAGGACCAGCGGAAATGGCGAGGCGGGGAGGGCGCCGTGCGCGATGACGTTGATGTGATCGCCGGCCCGCGCCGCGCCGTGGCGGAAGTACAGGTACACCGCAGCCACCGGCTCGTCGTCGAGGGGGGCAGCAAAGCTTTTGCCCCCGGGATCGGTGCTGCCAGCAAACAGGCGGGCCCGTGGATCGTCGAGCGCCGACTGGTAGATGCGGGCCAGCCGCTCCAGCGACAGCGCCGTCGGTCGGCCGCTGGCTTCCAGGCCGTAGGCACGCTGAAAGGCCGACAGCGAACGCGCCGTGTGCGGCCCCAGCTTGCCGTCGAGGGCTCCGGGATCGTGGGGAATCCACTCTAGCTGCGCCAGCAGGTGAAGCTGCCGCTGCATCAGCGCGATGTCGGGCTCGCTGGGCGTCGCGGTCGTCGGCGTTGTCGCCGCTGTCGGGGTTGCCGCTTTCGTTGGCGAACTGGGCTCGCCGGTTGGACTCTCGGGGGGCGTGCTGACCGCGCTTCCCGGCGGAGGGTTGGACACCGGGGCGGCGCTCCGCTCGGGCGACGTGGCGACGCGGGTCTCGGGCTCGCCCATGGCATAGGGCGCCTCCTCGCGACCGCTGATGCCGAACAGCCGGGCCGCCAAGATTCGCTTCACCAGCGTCGGACGACGGGCCGGGCTGCGGCGCATGCCGCGCAGCGGACGGGCGGCGACCGCGGGGTCCCAGGTGACCCACAGGCCGTGCTCGACGTAGCCGGGGTCGTCCTGGAACAGCGGGGTGCGGGCCGCTTGGTAGTGGGGCGCCTCGCCCGTCGCCTGCACGCAGCGGATGAAGCCGCCTCGTCCGTCGGTGGTACCGCCCACCGCGATGCCGCCGCCGCTGCCCCCGGCCGCCATCTTGCCGTTGGCCGAGACGTACTGAAAGGCGTCGACCTCGCCGCGTTCGTTCGTGTGCACGTCCCAGACAAAGACGGCGTGGCCGCCGCCGCTCATCCACTCGATGTGCACGCAGTCGCCGCGGCGAAGCTCAGTTCGCTCGACGGCACGGCCCAGGTTGAAAAAGATGACGGAGCGCGGCCAGGTGTTGTCCGCCAGCGTGGCGCCGAACTCGGTGAGCAGCCGCTCGTAGGCCGGCACGCCGTGCTTGAGCACGCCGTTGGTCATCTGCGAAAACAAAAAGGGCAGGCGTCGTCCGTCGCTCAGCGTTGGCTGATAGGGCTCGCTGTCCCCCGCGCTGAAGCAGATGGCGATGGCCTGGGTGGTAAACGGCGAGCAGGTCGTGCCGCGCCCCGGCGAGCGGTGCGTCTTGCGGCCCTCCCAGTCGATGTCGACCAGCCAGGTACTCGGCGGGGCGGCGGCGCTGGTGCGATAGCCATCGCTGTCGAGGGCGCGCAGCGTCTCCCAGCTACCCAGCAGGCGGGCCAGCGATGTTGCCGTCGGCTTGGGGTAAAGGGGGCTCGGCGTCCGATAGCGCTCACTGTAACTAGGCATGGGACCTTTCTAATAGGAATGGTTTGAGTATTTATTGGCCGATAATTTCCTAAATGATTGCAATGTAAGGGCTGTGATCTTCTTCCAGGTCGGTCAGCGTGATGGTGTGCACCTGGACCCCGTGTCGTCCGTCCTTGCGCTGACACGACAACGTGTAAACCCCAGGATCGCAGCCATCGCAGAACAGCACGCCTTCGCTGTCTGTGCATAGGCTCTGGCGGCTCGTTGAACTCTCAACCTCGACGGAAAGATAGCGGCGAGGCTGCAAGTTTTCATCCAGCAGGCGAACAAAGAGGACCGGCGCATCCAGGCTCGCGGGATCCTGCGGCGAGTACTCTTCGTCTTCCGGAAGCTCGGGCGGCGGCAGCGACAGGGACGCGCGATCGGCGGGCAAGGCCGGGGGCTGGGTCGTCATGTTGGGGGTCCGTATGTGGATAGGAGTGAATATCGGGATATGTGCACTAAATAGTAGTATTAAAATCGTATATTTATACGGTGACAGGCGACTGTACGTTTTTTCGACAGCAGCGTTTCGAGCAACCCACAGTCCCTGCCGTCGCTGCGGCTGCTACCTTG
>DAORCZ010001089.1:0-3005 GCA_035345735.1 Pseudomonadota bacterium
CTACGATGGGCTGACGCGTCTCGACGATCGCTGGGTGTGGTTTCCCAAGCCCTACCGCGTCCTTCCGCTCGCCGCCGCTGCCGAGGCCGGGGCCCAGGCGAATGCGCAGGCGCCCTCACCTGCCGCCGCGCAGGCCCCCTCACCTGCCGCTGCGCAGGCCCCAAACCCCACCGCGCCCAACAGCCCTGACAGCGAAGCCGCCTCGGCGGGGGCGACTGCGCCGTCGGAATCCGCAGCCGCATCGAGCACCAGCGCGCCCCCCAAAGTCGCCGAGATGTGGAAGGAATAGCGACGCCCCTGCCGAGCCCGCCGGTTGACGCGCACCGCGGTCATCCCCCCCTGCCGACCTGAACCTTGGTCACTGGTACTGAGACCGCCCCCGCCCCCATCAAGCACTGCCGATCTCGCTGCCGCCCCGGGTCACGCTAGAGTGCCGGCTCTCCATAAAAGCCGAGCAAGGTGCGCAGATGAGCAAGTCGCAATTTCGTCGCTGGCTGCCGTGGTGCGGGGGGCTCGCCCTCCTGTGGACCGCCTGCCGACCCCCAAGCATCGCCGATTCCCCCCGGGAGACTGCCGAGCCCCTGGGGGCCTGCACGCCCGCCCTGCGGGGGCCCAAGGCGCTATTTCCCGACGGGCAGGGACACAAGCTGCTCGTCGTCGATCTGTCGGGCAGCGAGCCGTCCGCCGCCGCCCTCGGGCACGAGCGCGCCGTCTTCTTCAGTCGAGAGCTCGCGCGCTATGTCCATCGCAGCCACGCGACCTTTGACCCCGCCAGCAACCTGCGCAGCGATGAGCTTCGCCTGCGCTACGTCCCCTGCGCAGTGACCAGCGAGGCACAAGCGCACGAGATCGGGCAGGCCTGGGGCGCAGACAGCCTGCTGTGGGGCACCGTCGTGGGCGGCCACGGGGCCGAGCCAGCCCAGCTCTCGCTGCAGCTCTCGGCCGTGCGTTACCGCGGCGAGGTCATGCGCCCGGCGGCAGGGCGGCGGTCGGATCCGGGCTACGTGCCCGACTTGGCCTTCCCGGCGCTGCCGGCGGCGGACCCGGCGCCACTATATCCGTCGGTCCTGGCGGTCCATGCCTACCGTCTGCAGCGATACCGTCTGCTGGCTGCGGTGCTGCAGCCGCTTCTGTCCTCGCCGTCGCCGTCGCTGCCGCCCGGCCTGCGCTCGCTTTACGGCCAAGCGCAGATCATCACCGCCCAGCCCACGGCAGGCCTTGCCACCCTGCAGCAAGTGCAGGGGCAGTGCGCAGCCGGCGACCACATCTGCGGGGCGCTGGCGCTGTCGCATCTGGCCTCGGCCTACAGCGTGATCAGCGATGGGAAAAACGCGCTCAGCTACGCCGAACAGGCGACCACCGCAGCGCGCCTGTCACCCGATCGAGCACTGGAGGCAGAGCTGCTCAACCAGCAGGGGGATGTGCTGTATCAGTTCTCGCAGTTCCAAGCCGCCGACGAGCACTACCAGCAGGCGCTGGCCTTGGCGCAGGCCCAGGGCGATGTCCCGGGGCAGATTCAGGCGCTCATCAACCTGGCGGCGTCCGATTCGTACCGCCGGATCGACCGTGGGCCGTCCTGGGCCAAAGAGGCGCTGCGCCTCGCGCAGCAGCACGGCAATCCGTACCTGCTGGCCAAGGCGCACTTGATGCTGGGGACGGCGTACTCCTGGGCGGGGGAGAGCGCGGCAGCGCGCGAGGAGTACCAGCAGGCCCTCTCGCTGTGGCAGCGTCTGGAAGATCACGGAGGTCAGCAACTGACGCTGCGGCTGCTGAGCAGCGTGCCCCCCACCGAGCCGCGCTCGCGCACGGACGCGGATGATCTGCAACTCAGCTTGCGCCTGGCGCAGCAGATGGGCGACGTCGCCGCGGAAGCCCGGTTGCTCGTCTTGTTGGCACGCGAAGCCCGGCAGCACAAAGACTGGCGCGGCGCCGCCGATCTGCTGGGTCGAGCAAATGCGCAGTGGGAGCGGCTGGGCAGTTTGAGTGGCCAGGCCAGTGTACGGATGCCGCAGGCGAATCTGCACTATTCGCAGGGCCAGGAGGCACAGGCCCGAGCCGTGCTAGAGCAGGGCCTGGCACTGGCGGAGCGAGCCGGCATACCGCGGCTACAGGCCACGCTCCTGCATGACTTGGGCAACCTGCAGACTGAGGGGCGCGATCTCAGCCGAGGATTCGATTCTTGTGAGCGCTCGGTGGGCATCCTGCGGCCTCTGCCCGATGCCTATGGGGTTGCGCAGGGACTCGCCTGCCTAGGTCGCGTGCATGAGCTGCGGGGAGAGCGCGACAAGGCCCGGGTGCAGTACGAGCAGGCCTTCGTCGCCGCCCGGAAAGGTGGCGCGGCCCACGCGGCTGAGGAGTTCCTGGCCAGCTGTACCCGCTTGCTTCCCGAGGGCAGCGATGAGGCGGCCCGCATCGCCTATCGCGATCGCCTGTACTTCGGCGAGACCCCACCCAAGACCGTCCTGTGGGCCGATCTACAGTCGACCCAAGTCGCTGACGCGGCCACCCCGCACTTGCCCGAGTCGATCAAAGAACAGCTGTCCTGCGCCACTGTCTCTTTGCGCTATCGCCTGTGCGTGAAACCCGATGGCAGCGTCGACAACATCTCTGCCCTGCAGAGCCTACCGCAGGCCGATTCGCAGATCATAAAGACCCTGCAGGGTTGGCGCTTTGCGGCGCGTGATAGCGTGGCCTGCGCGCCCCTTCTGTTCACCTTCGTCATCGACCCCGAGTCGCGGCGATGCCCGCTGCGGAGAAAGCACTGGAACTTTGTCGCGCCGCAGATCGTTTCTGCCCTGCGCACCGATACCCGCGGGCCGGTGCCCTGGCCGCTATCGCCGCCTTTGACGACCGGCGAAGCGCGCACCGCCGTCTATCGCGCCTGCTACGGGGGCGACGGCCGGATCATCGAGGTCACTCCGCAGCGCGGGCTGGGGGCCGGCGATGCCGCCGTCTTGGCGCACCTCCGCGAGGGACGGATCCAGCCCATCGGCCTTCCGATCTGC
>DAORCZ010001090.1:0-3001 GCA_035345735.1 Pseudomonadota bacterium
CCCCAGACCCAGGCCGTGGTCATCATCCCCGCCGACCTCCGCGGCTCGTGGGCGACGGCGGACGAGCTCCGTCAGGCGGTGCTACGGCTGCGCGCCGCGGGCAAGCACGTATTTTCCTATAGCGGCACCCTCAACAGCCGGGAATATTACGTAGCCAGCGCCGCCGAGCGCATCTTCCTCGACCCCGAAGGCGGCCTGCGCCTCACCGGCCTGCACGCCGAGACCTTCTATTTCCGCGAGGCCCTCGACCGCCTGGGCATCCGCGCCGACCTGGTCCGCATCGGCGACTACAAGTCCGCCCCCGAGAGCTACACCCGCAGCGAGCCGACCGAGCCCGCCCGCCGCATGCGCCAGGGCCTCATCGACGAGCAGTTCGAGCGCCTGCTCACCGCCGTCTCGTCCGCCCGCCTGCTCGAACGCGCCCAGGTGCAGACCCTCATCGAAGCGGGCCCGCTCACCGCCAACCGCGCCCTCGCCGGCAAGCTCGTAGACGCCATCGCCACCGGCGAGCAGACCGAGCTTCAGATCCGTCAGATCGTCGGCGCCGCCCTGCCCCTCGTGCCGCTGGGAAGCGTCGTCGAGCACCCGACGAGCTATGCTCCGCCCGGCATCGCCATCGTCCACGTCCACGGCGACATGACCGGCGGCGCCTCGCGCGAGGTGCCCTATGTCGGCCTGCGCACCGTCGGAGCCGAGACCATCGTCAGCGCCCTGGAAGCCGCCAGCCGCGATCCCCAGGTGCGGGCCATCGTCCTGCGCGTAAGCAGCGCCGGCGGCTCAGCCACCGCCGCCGACGTCATCGCCCGTCAGGTCGTCGAGGTGGGGAAGCGCAAGCCGGTGGTCTGCTCGCTCGGCGACATCGCCGCCTCGGGGGGCTATTACGTCGCCGCCCCCTGCGCCGTCATCTTCGGCCTGCCCTCGACGATCACCGGCTCTATCGGCATCTTCGGCGGCAAGGTCGATGCCAGCGGCCTCCTCGACTTCCTGCGCGTCCGCCGTCTGAGCTTCCAGCGCGGCAGCCACTCCGACGCCGAGAGCCCCTTCCGCCCCTACAGCGAAGCCGAGCGCGAAAACCTGCGTGAGAGCCTGCAGCAAGGCTACGAGCGCTTCCTTGCCACCGTCGCTGCCGGCCGCCACATGACCCAGGCCGAAGTCCACGAGCGCGGCCAGGGCCGGGTGCTGAGCGGCGAGGCGGCCCAGGCCCTGCGCCTCGTCGATCGCCAGGGCGGCCTGCTTGAAGCCATCGCCGAAGCCCGCCGCCGCGCTGGCCTGCCCGTCGAGCAGCCCGGTCCCCTCTTTTACTACCCGCAGCAAAAGACCAGCCTGCTGTCCGAGATCCTCACCGTGCTGCCCAACTTCCTCGACGCCAGCACCGCCGATCCGCAGACCAGCCTGGCCAGCGCCGCCTCACCCACCGGCCCCAGCACCCTCGACATCGAGGGCCTGGTCACGCAAATCGCCGCCCCCCTGCTCCCCGCCCTCCGCTCCGCCCTCCTCCTCCTCGAAGGAAGCCTCCAGGCCCACCTCGACCCCGAGCTAGCCATCGACCAGGGCCTCGACGCACCCCGCTGAGCCCCCGCCCGCAGCCACTACCCAGCATTTATGAAACAAAATTAGAAACCATCTTAACCCGCTTATTTTCCAATCAAGAAAAGTCCGTTTTCTGTCTGTGCGGCATTCAGCGCGCCCCCGCCATGGCCACGACCTCGGTTACGGCTTGGACGATGGCTTCGGGTTTTTCGAAGGGAATCATGTGTCCACTATCGACGACGACCTGCCGACCGCGCGTCGATAAGCGGGCCAGCTGCGGCTGAAGTTCGTGGACCCACAGGTTGTTCCAAAAGTCGCCACGCGGCGGCAAGCTCGACGGCTGAAACTTTCCGGCCGTCAGCACCACCAGCGGCAGGTCCCCCAGGCCGCGACCCGACCGCATCTCGGCGCAGCTCTCGGGAATGCCGTCCGCCTCGGCCAGCATCGTCGGATGCGCCCCCGGCTGGTTGATCAGGTACAGGGTCTCCTCAAGCAGCTCAGGCGGGAAGTGCAGCCCCGGACTGCCCACTTTCATGGACAGAAGAAGGCGCAGCCCGCCGAAGAACCGCAGGGCCTGCCACATCCACAGCCTGCGCCATTCCTTTTTCTGATCCGCGACATGTTCCGGTTCCCAGTTCGGCCCGACGAAGTGTTCGTCCATGTGCTCGTTCGAAGAATCGACGAGCACCGCCCCGACGACATCCGCGGGAAACTGGGCGAAATAGGAACGAACGACGTAGCCGCCGTTCGAGTGACCGACCAGCACCAGCTTGCCCCCCACTCCCGCCCGCTCAAGCAGCGTGTGCAGCCTCTGCGCCATGCGCGCCGAGGTCTGCGCAGTCCGCGTCGCATCCGGATCGCTGTAGCCCAGCCCCGCCCGATCGTAGGAACAGACCCGCAGCTGCTTGGCCAGCACCGGCTGCACATGCCGCCAGGCCAGAGATGGAAAGTTGAATCCCGACTCCAGAATCACCGTCGGCTGCCCTGTCGACTGCCCTGTCGCCTGCCCTGTCTCGGGCCCACTGCAGTGCAAGTGCAGCCGCAGTCCGCCCACATCCACCAACCTTCCCGGAGGCAAAAAGCGCGCCCGATCGCGCATATCCCGGCTCGCATTCCAAGCCGCACCCGTCACCCCCACGATCACCAGCAGCCCCACCAACGCCAGACCGCCCCACCCCACAACCCGGAAGCCCCTGCGAAGAACGCTCGACTGCATCAGATTCTCCCTAACATTGAAGTGGTCTCATCCCATCCCATGGTCACAGGCAGCAGGCTCCCGCAAAAACACCCCGCCATCTACCCATATCCCCGCTTATCCACTTAAGCGACCCCCATTCCCCAGCGCAAACTCCCTTAAAAAACGTGTTTACATATTAGATGCAATCTAGATGCAATCTAGATGCAATAAAGAAGCCCGTAAGGCTGGGGCCGCAGCGGATCTCATTTTTTCGACGCCCCGGCGAAAAAAGGA
>DAORCZ010001091.1:0-3000 GCA_035345735.1 Pseudomonadota bacterium
GCAGCGCCTGCGACAGGTGAGGCAGGCTCAGCTTTTGCCGCAGCGCCTCGGGCAGCCCATCGGGAACCGCATCGGAAAAGCGCTCGCAGACGTGGCGGCAGAGTCGTTCGAGTGTCCGCGGCGGCACGCCTTCGATCTCGGGATAGCGGGTGCGTACCCGCCCCACGGGCGCCGCGCTGCCGCCGTCGCCCGTCGCCAGATCCTCGGTCTCTAGATAATCGACCTCGGGGTGGACGATCTGCAGCACGCCTTTCCAGGGCTGCGGCGAACCCGCGATGCGCAGCCGCTGCCCGGGCTGCAGGCGACGCAGCATGCCGCCGTTGAAATAGAACCAGCGCAGCGATAGCGGCGTGCCATCAACCCCGCGAGCCATGACGTCCAGGAAGCGACGACGCGAGGGCACAATGCGGCTGCGTTCGACGATCACCACCGTCGACTGCACGACGCCGGGCTGCAGCGCCCCCACCGGCAGCACTGAGCGCAGATCTTCCCAACGCCGCGGCAAGAAATACAAGACATCAAGGACCCGCAAAAGACCACGCGTGGCTAGACGCTCGGCGGTACGCTCGCCCACCCCGGGCAGCCCCAGGACGGGACGGGACAGCGAATCGGCCTCGCCTCGTTGGGCCGGGTCAGCGGCGGCCACTCCAACGGGAATCATGGCGGTCGTGATGGCGGGGTGCTCGCTTGTGCTCCCGACGGTCTTTACTTGAGCTGGCGTCGGACCGGGAACGGGCTCGGCTCGTCGCCCAGCAGTCGCTCCGGGAGCCGCTGACAGACTGGGCTTGCTGCGCGCCGTCCCTGGCCCTAGCTCTAGCTCCGCCCAGGTGCACAGGCGCAGCGCAGCAGCGACGAGACGCTGCTGTTCAAAAGCGCTCTTTTGCGCCAGACCCTCCGCTTCTTCGGTGAAGCGGCGCAGCGCGGTCATCAGGTTCTGCAGCCGCTGCTGCGCCAGCCCACCGGCCCGCGCACTCCGTCGCTTGAGGAACGCCACGACGGCAGAGGCCGCCTCGACCAGGGCCCGACCAGCCGCATCGACCGAGGTCGCCTCGGCCGGACTCGCGCTGCCCCCTGCCCCCTGCCCCAGCGCCGCCTGAGCCGCCCGTACCGCCCGCCGCAGCGTGGCCAGCATGTCGCCCAGGTCAGGTGCGCTCCGCTCGCTGGACTCCGCACGCGCCGGGGTGGGTGCCGCCGCACGTCGGCCAGCCGGCTGGGCATGCGCGGCCCCGGCATCTGGGACTTCTCCGGTGGGCAGACTCACCACCGCATCGGACCCTACCGGACCCCTCGCCCTGCTTGCCAGGTCGCCCGCCATGCTGCCCCCCAGGCTACCGATGCTCTCGCCGATGATGTCGCCCATGATGTCGCCCAAGAACTCGAAGACCCATAACACGGAGCGGCCAAAGGCAGCGCGCTTCCGCGCAGTTCCAGAACCAACTCATGTAAAATGAACCCCGGCGTGGAATTGCTACGGCCAGCGGCCGGGCACCGCCCCCCCACTGGGGACCACGACGTGGGCGGCGGGCGCCACTGCACATCTTCCAATGACAGGCTCTGCACCAGACCGCGAACGGGTCATCGGCATCGACATCGGAACCACCAATGCGTGCGTCGCCGTCGTCGAAGGTGGCGTGCCCATGGTCATCCCCAACAGCCAAGGGCAGACCCTGCTTCCGGTCATGGTGGCGGTCGCCGAGCAGGGACGGCGCATCGTCGGCCCGCTGGCTCGCCGGCAGGCGGTGATTTTCGCCGAGCACACCGCGACTGGGCTGAAGCGATTGATCGGCCGCAAGTACAGCAGTCACGCCGTACGCCAGGTCATGGACATGGTCAGCTACCGCATCAGCGGCGGGCCCGGCGACGAGCCGCAGGCCACGCTGCGCGGCGAGAGTCTGTCCATTGGCGACCTCTACACCGCCGTCGTTAGCGAACTGAAAAAGACGGCCGAGCAGTACCTAAACCAGACGGTCAGCAAGGCCGTCGTCACCGTCCCCGTTCACTTCACCGACGCCCAGCGTCAGTCGGTGCGGGAAGCCGTGCAGCGCACCGGGCTGGAAGTCCTGCGCATCGTGCAGGAGCCAGTGGCGGCCGGCATCGCCTACGGCATCGGCCAGGGCGAGAGCAAGCCGCAGCGGATCGCTGTCTACTCTCTGGGCGGCGGCAGCTTCGAGTTCACCCTGCTCAGCCTGCGCGGCAGCAGCCTGGAAGTGCAGGCCCACGCCGGCGACCCGGTGCTGGGGGGCGAAGACTTTGACCGCCGCATCCTCGACTGGCTGATCTTCGGCTTTGCCAAGGATCACAAGATCGACCTGCGCCAGGATCGCACGGCCCTCCAGCGCGTGCGCGACGCTGTCGAAAAAGCCAAGTGCGAGCTGTCGTCGCTGGATGAGGTCAGCATCGAGGTGCCGTTCATCATCTCGAGCGGCACCAGCGAGCCGCTGCACCTGGTGCGAGCCCTGCCGCGCAGCAAGCTGGAAGAGCTGAGCGAAGATCTCATCGATCGCACGCTGCAGATCGCGCGCAGCGCCATGGCCGAGGCGGGAGTCGAGCCGCAGGAGGTCGACACCGTACTGCTCGTCGGAGGCATGACGCGCATGCCCCGCGTGCAGGCCGCGCTGCAAGAGACCTTCGGCCGCAGTCCCTCGTTCAGCATGCCGCCGGAGGAAGTCATCGCTCTGGGAGCCGCGCTGCAGGGGGCGGCCCTGGTGCATGTCTCGGAGCCCTCCCTGCCGGTACCACCGCCGGAGAAACCGACGGTGCAGCGCGCGCTGGGCCTGGTCGTGGCAGGGGGCGTGATGTTCCGCATGCTCGACGTCGGCGCGACCCCGCCCTGCGAGAAACGCTACGTTTTCAGCACCACCCGCGACTCGCAGACCGGCCTGCGCTTCATGGTCGTCGAGGGCAACAGCGAGCGCGGCGAAGAGAACAAGCTGCTCGGTGAGCTGGTCCTCGACGGCGTGCGCGCGGCCCCCCGCGGCGAGGCAGACATCGAGGTTCACT
>DAORCZ010001092.1:0-2992 GCA_035345735.1 Pseudomonadota bacterium
GGATGGCACGGTCGATGACTGGCACTTGGTGCACCTGGGCAGCCGCGCGATCGGCGGAGCGGGGCTGGTCATTGCCGAGATGACCGACGTCAGTCGAGAGGGACGCATCACCCCCGGCTGCGCCGGACTCTACAAGCCCGAGCACGCGCCCGCTTGGCGCCGCATCGTCGACTTCGTCCATCGTCACAGCCGCGCCAAGATCGGCGTGCAGCTCGGTCACGCCGGCCGCAAAGCCGCGACCCGCCTGCTGTGGCAGGGCGACAGCGAGCCGCTGCCCGCGTCCGAGGCCTGGCCGATCATCGCGCCATCGCCCCTGCCCTATTTTCCGCACAGTCAACGTCCGCAGAGCATGGACCGCGCGATGATGGATGCGGTGCGCGCCGACTTCGTCCGCAGCACCGAGCTGGCACAGGAGGCCGGCTTCGACCTCATCGAAGTGCACATGGCGCACGGCTATCTGCTGGCCAGCTTCATCTCGCCGCTGACCAACCAGCGCAGCGATGAATATGGCGGCAGCATTGAGAACCGCATGCGCTTTCCGCTGGAGATCCTCGATGCGGTGCGCGCGGTGTGGCCGGCGCACAAGCCGGTGTCGGTGCGTATCTCGGCCACCGACTGGCAGCCGGGTGGCCTCAGCCAGAAAGAAGCGCTGACCGTGGCTCACCTGATCAAGCAGCACGGTGCTGATCTGATCGATGTCTCGACGGGACAGACCACCCCGCAGAGCAAGCCCGCCTATGGCCGCCTATACCAGACGCCGTTTGCCGAGCAGCTGCGCCTTGAGGTCGGCATCGCGACGATGGCGGTGGGCAACATCTCTTCCTACTCCGACATCAACAGCATCATCGCAGCCGGGCGCGCTGACCTCGCTGCCCTCGCCCGTGCGCACCTCTTCGACCCTTACTTCACGCAGCACGCCGCGGCCGAGCAAGAGGTCGCGACGCCCTGGCCGCCGCAGTACCAGTCCGTCAGCCGCTACCGCGCCCGCTTCAAATAGGCCCGCTGCCCGGTGCTCGTTGCCACGACCCCAAAAACAGATCGCTCCGCGCCTGTCGGAGGCCCGTGGTACTGTCCCGCGAAATTCAGAGAGGAGCCTCCCCCATGACCCCGACTCGACATCCCTCGACCAAGCTGCGACGCAGCGCGTGGCTGCACCGCTCGGCCCTGACCCTGCTTGGCTTTGCCATCGGCTGCGGCGTTGAGAGCAGCGCGACCCCACCGGCTACCCGGGTCGTCGATCCCGAGACTGCGGCCATGCTAGCCCTGCCCGCCGATTCCTCGACGCAGACGCTGGGCCAGCTGGGCTTCGACAGCGCGGCGGTTAGCCCCTATGGCACGCCGATGTACTTGAGCGGTCATGTGACTCTCGGCATCCACGACGCACGTGAGGTAGGACCGGCGGTCCTCGCCATGCTGCGGAGCGCGCTGCGGCTCTCGCCCGCTGATGAGCTGACGGTGCGCCAGGCTTCGCACGACTCGGCGGGTCGCCTGTACGTGCGCCTGCAGCAGCGCCACCGCGGCATGCTGGTCCTGCACTCGGAAGTGGCGGTGCAGATTGATGCCGACGGCGCGCTGAACACCGTGCTCGGCGAGCTGGTGCCCGACATTCGTCTGCCCGAGACCACGTCTGCTCTGACTAGCGATGCCGCGATCGCGCGCGCGCTGTCGCGCCTGGTCGTCGCGGGCTACGAGAGCAGCGTGAAGATTCATGAGGCTCCCAGCACCGTGGTCTATGTGCGCGATAGCGCGCACGCGCCGGTCCTGGCGTATCGCGCGCTCGTCGAATTCGCAGCCGCTGACGGCCCCGCGCTGGAAGAGCTGGTGGTGCGAGCCGAGGACGGCGAGGTGCTGGATCGCTTCACGCAGCGCTACGATGCCCTGACGCGCCAGATGTTCGACTATGGCAACAAGTGCCTAAACCCAGCGACGCTGCCCGGCACCGCCAGTCGCAAAGAGGGCGACATGCCGGTGACTGACGTCAACATCAACAAGATCTACGAGGGCGTCGGCAACACCTACTACTTCCACAAGTTCCAAAACGGCCGCGACTCGTACGACGACAAGGGCGCCGTGCTGAAGTCGAGCGCCCACGTCACCTTCGGCAGCTTCGGTCCGTGCTCGCCGAACAACGCCGCATGGCTAGGCACGCCGTACTTCCAGATGGTCTACGGCGACGGCGATGGCTCGCTGTTCATCAACCTGTCGCAGGGCTTTGATGTCAGCGCGCACGAGCTGACCCACGCCGTCACCAATTCCACGTCGAACCTGACCTATCAGAACGAATCGGGCGCGCTCAACGAGGGCATGTCGGACATCGTTGGGGCGGTGGCCGAAGCCTGGGTCGATTCGGGCGGTGGCGCCGGCGGCAACCCGGCCGCGATCGTGCCGTCGATGGGCACTTGGTTGATCGGAGAAAAAGTCGCGGGCCCGATGCTGCCCGGCGGCGCGCTGCGCTTCATGTCCAACCCCACGGCCGACATGGCGAGCAAAGACAACTACGCCGAGCGCATCATGCCCGGTGGGACGGATCGCGGTGGCGTGCACCTCAACAGCGGCATCGTCAACCTGGCCTTCTATCTGATGTCGGAAGGCGGCAAGCACCCGCGCAACAAGACCGCGACCCAGGTGACGGGCATCGGCATCGAAAAAGCGCAGCGCATCATCTACCTGGCCAACACCAAGCTATTCACGGCCAGCACCAACTTCGCGGCAGGCCGCATCGCAACCGCCAAGGCAGCCGAGAACCTGTTTGGCCGCTGCTCAGACGAGTGGGTGACGACCCAGATGGCCTGGGATGCCGTCGGTGTGCCCGGCACCTGGAGCCTGTGCGTGACCCCACCCGGCGGCTTCTAGCCCGCCCTGCCCTCTCGCCTCACATCCCCCCTCCCCCGACGAAAAAAAACAAAATCAGGCGACCCTAGATCGAACCGCAGGCTGTGCCGTTTCAGGGAGACCAGAAGGAGTCGCCCATGAACAAGCTCAGCGCTCTTGT
>DAORCZ010001093.1:0-2990 GCA_035345735.1 Pseudomonadota bacterium
CGAGCTGTCGCAGCAGTCGGACTTTTGGTTGGGGCAGCAGGGCCGCCTGACCGAGCCGATGTACAGGCCCGCCGGCGCGAGCCACTACCAGCCGATCGCGTGGGACGACGCCTTCGCGCGCATCGCCGCCGCGCTGCACAGCCTGCCCAGCCCCGACCATGCGGTCTTTTACACCTCGGGCCGGACGAGCAACGAGGCGGCGTTTCTTTATCAGCTCTTCGTGCGCCGGTTTGGCACCAACAACCTGCCGGACTGCTCCAACATGTGCCACGAGTCCTCGGGCGTGGCCCTGCGCGAGAGCATTGGCGTCGGCAAGGGCACGGTTCAGCTGGCTGACTTCGATCAGTGCGATGCCATCTTCGTCATCGGCCAGAATCCCGGCACCAATCACCCGCGGATGATGACCGCCCTCAAGCGGGCGGCCGAGCGAGGTTGTGAGATCGTCGCCATCAATCCCCTGGCCGAAGCGGCGCTGGTCCGCTTCCGCCACCCGCAAGAGCCCGAGGACCTGCTGGGCGAAGGGACGGCCATCGCCACGCTTCACCTGCCGGTGCGGATCGGTGGGGACGCCGCGCTCTTGCAAGGGATCATGAAAGAGATCTTGGCCGAGGCCGAAAAGCCCCGCCCAGCCGGAGCCGCACCGGTTCTCGACCACGAGTTCATTGCCCAGCACACGAGCGGTTTCGCCGAGCTAAAGCGAGCGCTGTCGGCGGTGTCGTTTGACGACATCGTGCGCGACTGCGGGATCGAGCGATCGCAGATCCGCGCCGCTGCCGAGGTCTGGCTGCGCAGTCGACGCATCATCGCTTGCTGGGCCATGGGGCTGACGCAACACAAGGCGGCCGTGGCGACGATTCAAGAGGTTGTGAACCTGCTCCTCCTCGGCGGGCACCTGGGGCGGGCCGGCGCCGGCCTGTGTCCGGTGCGCGGTCACAGCAACGTCCAGGGCGATCGCACCATGGGCATCGTCGAGAAGCCCGAGCCTGCCTTCCTGTCGCGCCTCGGCCAACACTTCCGCTTCGCACCGCCGGAGGCGCCGGGCCTGGACACCATCGCGACCATCAACGCGATGCTGGCCGGTCAGGTCGGCGTGTTTTTCGCCCTCGGTGGCAACTTCCTCTCGGCTACCCCCGATACCGAGCGCACGGCCGAGGCGCTCACGCGCTGCGGATTGACAGTGCAGGTGTCGACCAAGCTCCATCGCAGCCACCTGGTCGTTGGGCGCGAGGCGCTGATCCTGCCCTGTCTGGGCCGCAGCGATCGCGACCTACAAGCCAGCGGGCCTCAGATCGTGTCCGTCGAGAATTCGATGGGGATCGTCCATGCTTCGGCCGGCACGCTGCCTCCCGCGTCATCGCAGCTGCGCAGCGAGGTCGCCATCGTCTGCGGCTTGGCGCAGGCCGTGCTGCCCGACGACGCTTCGGCTGGCGGTCTGGACTGGCAGGGCCTGACCGACGACTACGACCGCATACGCGAGCACATCGCGGCCGTCATTCCCGGCTTTGGCGACTACAACCAGCGCCTGCGGACGCGCGATGGCTTTGCCCTGCCCAACGCCGCTCGCGAGCGCCGCTTCGCGACCGCCAGCGGCCGTGCGACCTTCGCCGTCCACCCGCTGCCGTCGCAGATCCTGGCCGATGACCAGCTGATACTGATGACGCTGCGATCGCACGACCAGTTCAACACCACGATCTACGGCTTGGATGATCGCTATCGCGGCATTGCCGGCGGACGGCGTGTGGTGTTCATGAATCCAGCAGACCTGGCGGCGCGTGGCATCTCCGCTGGCCAGCACGTCGATATCACCAGCCACTTTGAGGGACAGACCCGGCTCGCCGAGGACTTTGTCGCGGTGCCCTACGCCATCCCTCTGCGCTGCGCCGCCGCCTATTTTCCCGAGGCCAACGTCCTGGTTCCGCTCGATAGCTACGCCGACAAAAGTCGCACTCCGACGTCCAAGTCCATCGCCATCACCGTGGCGCCTCGCGCCGCGACGCTGGTCTAGGGCCCGGGTTTTTCCGCCTCAGGAGAGGGCAGGGCCGTCGGATAATCAGCGGGTACCACCAACGTTGGAGGGATCCCGCATGTCCCACCTTACGGGCAAGCGACGTTTGTCTGCGGTCGGCACTGGGGCGGTGCTTTTGACCGGGCTGCTCAGCCTTGGCTGTCGGCACGTGACCGCCGAGGACTGCCGCCAGGTTCATCCCGTGGCTCCCGGCGAGTATGCCTGCACGGTGCAGGGCTACGCCGACCGTGACTTCCTGCTGCGCCTGCCGCCAAGCTTCGACGGCACGCATCGGCTGCCGCTCATCGTGGCGATGCACGGCGCAGCGGGAAGCAAGGAGGGCTTCAACTCGCTGACCTGTCCGGCTGGCGATGCGACCCACCCCAGCTGTCTGTCGCGGGTGACCGATCAGGCCGGCTTCATCGTCGTGTACCCCGACGGCACACGCATCAGCAACCTGACCGCTGCCAGTCGCACCTGGAACTCTGGAGGCGGTGGCCCGCGCGAGCTGCGCTGCGAGCACGCTTGCAAGGACGGCGTCGATGACGTGGCCTACTTCGGCGCTCTGCTGAGTGAGCTCTCAGCCGTCATCCCCTACGACGAGAAGCGGGTCTATCTGACCGGGTTTTCCAACGGCGCGGCCATGAGTCACCGTCTGGCCTGTGAGGTTGCCGAGCGCATCGCTGCCATCGCTCCCGTCAGTGGGGCCAACCTGTTTGCCGGGGCCGGGGTCTGCAATCCGGTGCGCGCCACGCCCATCTTGCATATTCACGGCGACGCCGATCCGTGCTGGCCGTACTTCGGGGGGCTCGGCCAGTGCGCGGCCGATCAGATGAACAGCGGCGCCTATGTCTCTGTCGATGAGACCATCGTGGGCGCGACCCTGCAGGGGGGCACGATGCAGGTCGGCTGGGTCAGTCGCCTGGGTTGTAATCCTGCCGGCACGACGACCTCGCTCGCCGGGCACTCGCGCGATACCTACACC
>DAORCZ010001094.1:0-1560 GCA_035345735.1 Pseudomonadota bacterium
TTGGCAAGGACCGCGTCATGGACACGCCACTCGCCGAGGCCGGCATCATCGGCACCGCCATCGGCATGGCGCTCTACGGTCTGCGCCCGGTGGCTGAGATCCAGTTCTCAGACTTCATCTATCCCGCCTTCGACCAGATCGTGAACGAGCTGGCCAAGTTCCGGTACCGCTCGGGCGGTGAGTATCCCGCGCCGATGGTCATCCGCACGCCGTATGGCGGTGGCATCCGCGGCGGTCACTATCACTCGCAGTCGCCCGAAGCCTACTTCGCGCACACCGCGGGCCTCAAGGTCATCATCCCGTCCAATCCCTACGACGCCAAGGGCCTGCTCTTGACGGCGATGCGCGACGAAGATCCGGTAATCATCCTCGAACCCAAGCGCGTGTATCGCGCCGCGCGTGGCGAAGTGCCCGAGGGCGAATACACCATCCCCTTCGGCCAAGCCAAGATCGTGCGCGAAGGTCGCGGCCTGACCGTGCTGTGCTACGGCGCGATGCTGCACGTTGTGCAGGAAGCGCTAGAGAAGCACGGCGCCGCCGAGTTCGATCCCGAAGTCATCGATCTGCGCTCGCTGGTGCCGCTGGATACCGACACCATCCTGGAGTCGGTGCGCAAGACCGGCCGCGTCGTCATCGTGCACGAGGCGCAGAAGACCTGCGGCTTTGGCGCCGAGCTATCGGCCCTCATCGCCGAAAAAGCGATGCTCAGCCTAGAGGCGCCGATCGCTCGCGTCGCGGGCCTGGACACGCCGTTCCCCTACACGCTGGAGATGGAATATCTGCCATCGCCCGAGCGCATCACCAAAGCCATCGCCGAGACGGCTCGCTTCTAAAGGAACAAGCTCATGGCTATCGAGTTCAGACTGCCCGATATCGGCGAAGGCGTGGTCGAGGGCGAGATCGTCCGCTGGCTGGTCAAGGAAGGCGACACGCTGCGCGAAGACCAGCCGATGGTCGAGGTCATGACCGACAAGGCGACGGTCGAGATCCCCACCCCCAAGGCCGGCAAAGTGGCACGCATCCTCGTCGCGCAGGGCAAGGTGTGCGCGGTCGGCGAGGTCATGGTGGTGATCGAGCCATCGGGCGGTGCTCAGGCGGCTCCGGCGGCCCACGCTGCTCCGGCGGCCCATGCTGCTCCGGCGGCACCCGCTGCTCCCGCGGCTCCGGCGGCTCCGGCGGCTCGGCCAGCGACAAGCCCAGCTGTTCCACCGTCGGGAGGCAGCCACTTTTCCGCCAAGGTGCTGGCCACGCCAGCCACCCGCCAGCTGGCTCGCACGCTAAACATCGACATCCGCACGGTGGTGCCGACCGGTCCCAGTGGCCGCATCACGCGCGAAGACGTGCAGCGCCACTACAGCCAGGGCGGCGTTGCTGCTGCCCCCGCAGTCGCAGTCGCCCCCCCCGCGCCGGCTGCCGTCCCTCCGCCGGTTGCCGCGCCGGTCGCCGCGGCCGCGGCCCCCGTCGCTTTTTCCGCCGGGGACGATCGCATCGCCTTCCGCGGCGTGCGCAAGAAGATCGCCGACAACATGCTGCGCTCGACGCAGTCCGCGGCGCACTTCA
>DAORCZ010001094.1:1660-2988 GCA_035345735.1 Pseudomonadota bacterium
CGCAAGAAGATCGCCGACAACATGCTGCGCTCGACGCAGTCCGCGGCGCACTTCACCTACGTCGAAGAGTGCGATGTCACCGACCTCATCGCGATGCGCGACCGCGCCCACAAGCGGGCCAGCGAGCGTGGCATCAAGCTGACCTACCTGCCCTTCATCATCAAGGCGGTGGTGAGCGGTCTCAAGAAGTACCCCATTGTCAACGCCACCCTCGATGTCGCGCGCGAAGAGATCGTCCTGCGCAAGAACTATCACATCGGCGTAGCGACGGCGACGCAGTCGGGCCTGATCGTTCCGGTGCTGCGCGATGCCGACAAGCTGTCGCTCTACCAGATCGCCGAGACCGTCGGCCCCCTCGCCGAGCGGGCCCGCACCGGCAAGGCCAGCCGCGAGGAGCTCGTCGGCTCGACGTTCACCATCACCTCGCTCGGTAAGCTGGGCGGCGTGCTGGCGACGCCGATCATCAACTACCCCGAAGTGGCGATCATGGGCGTGCACAAGATCAAGGAAGTGCCCGCCGTGCGCGACGGTCAGATCGTCATCCGCCAGATGATGAACCTGTCGATCTCGCTCGATCACCGCATCGTCGATGGCTACGAGGGCGCGATGTTCCTGCAGCACGTCGTCTCGCTGCTCGAAGATCCGACCCAGCTGTTCATGGAGCTGGTGTAGCCCGCCACTCGCCCCCGCCTCCCGATTGGAGCCCCCATGTCGACGTCGACATCGCCCCGCGTGCCCACCGCCATCAGTCGCCCGAGCGGGGTGGAAGAGGCGCCCTATCAGCTGATTGCCCCCGATGGCCGCTTCGATCCCAGCCGGATCGCCGCCTGCGACGTCAGCGATGCGCTGCTGCGGTCGATCTATCGCGGCATGCTGCGCATCCGCCTGATGGACGAACGGCTGCTCACCATGCAGCGCCAAGGCCGCATCAGCTTCTATGGCGAAGCGCGCGGGCAAGAAGCGGCCGTCGTCGGTACGGCCTCGGCGCTGGCGGCACAGGACTACATCGTGCCGGCGCTGCGCGAAGCTGGGGCCGCGCTGTATCGCGGCCTGCCACTCTCGGCCTATATCGCGCAGATCTTCGGCAACGCCGACGACCTGACGCACGGCCGGCAGATGCCCTGTCATCCCGGCAGCCGTGCCGCCCGCTACGTCACCATGTCGTCGTGCATCGCCACCCAGCTACCGCACGCCACCGGCATGGCCATGGCTGCCCGCTGCCTGCACGATGACGCGGTGATCGTCGGCTATCTCGGCGACGGCGCGACGTCGGAAGGCGACTTCCACGTGGCGCTCAACTTCGCGGGCGTGTTCCGCGCTCCCGTGGT
>DAORCZ010001095.1:0-2984 GCA_035345735.1 Pseudomonadota bacterium
TATTACCAGACCCGCGGCTACTTTTCCGCCCTGGTGCCGCAGGCGGAGATCAAGCCCTACAAGACCAAGCCAGGCATCGATCCCACGCTGCCCGAGGCGGTGCAAGCGGTCGATATCCATTTCCACGTCGAAGAAGGCGAGCCCACCCACATCGTAGCGGTGGACATCAAAGGCCTGGAAGCGCTGCCTCCCGACGATGCTCGGCATGCCCTCGCCGAGCTGCCGCTCGCCGTCGGCAAGGTCTTTGAGCATCAGCCATACCTGCTGACCAAAGAGCTCCTGCTGCACCACCTGCGCGAGCGCGGCTATGCCTTCGCTGCGATTGAGAGTGGCCGGGTCGAGGTCGATCGCGACGCCCGCACCGCCCGCGTGGTCATCGCGGTCTCGCCGGGGCGCAAGGTGCGCCTGGGGACGCTCACCATCCGCGGAACTGAGAAGGTCGATGTCGCGGCGCTGTATCGTCACGTTCACCTGCCGAGCGGCGAGGTGTATACGCCGACGGCCTTGGCTTCGCTGCAGGGCAGCCTGTACAGCCTGGGCCTGTTTTCGACGGTGCGCGTCGAGGCCGAGCCCGATCCGCAGCAGCCAGAAATCGCCAACGTCGCCGTGCAGCTCAGCGAAGGCAAGCACCGCGATCTGCGGATCGGCGCCGGCATCGGCATCGAGCCGCTGCGCAACGATGTGCATGCGGAGCTGCTCTACACCCAGCGCCGCTTCCTCGGCGGCCTGCGGGTGCTCAATGTCACGGTGCAGCCGGGCTATGCCGCGCTGCCCGCGGTGTGGGCCAATCCGCTGCGCCGCCACGGACCGATCCTATTGACCAAGGTCGATCTGACGCAGCCCGATGTGCTGGGTCGCTCGTCGGCAATTAGCGCATCGCTGAGCTACGACCTGGGCGTGCAGTACGCCTATCAGTATCACGGCCCCAGTGCGCGCCTGGGCCTGAGCAAGGGTCTGTGGCGCGACCGCATCTCGCTCTCGGCCTCGTACAATTTTCAGTTCCTCGACTTCTTTAATCCGCAGGACGGGCTGAGCGATAACGAGCAAACCGGCAAGCTCTTCGGCTTTGAAGATCCCTATCGCCTCGGCTACTTCCAAGAGACCATCGCGCTGGATCTGCGTGATCGCCCGGTCGACGCCACGCGCGGCTTCTATGCCCAGGTGGTCGCAGAGCAAGGCGGCGTCTACACCGGCAGCGCGTTTTCCTATCAGAAGATCGTCCCCGAGATCCGTGGCTACTACACGCTGTTTGACCGCCTGACGCTCGCGGCTCGGCTGCAGTTTGGGCAGATCTTCACGCAGGGAGATCTTGGCAGTCCGATCACGCAGCGCTTCTATCTGGGCGGTCCGAACTCGCACCGCGGCTTTTCGTTCAACCGCCTCTCGTATCAGATGTGCTCGGGCACCAAGAACACGCTGCAGGGACCAACCCCGCTGCTGCTGCCCTGCCGCAGCAAAGACATCGCGGATCTGGCGGATCTGCAGCGCCTCCCGACCGGCGGTGACCAGCTTGTGCTCGGCCAATTCGAGCTGCGCCTGCGCCTGTTCAAGCTGGCTGGCGAGTGGCTCTCGCTGACCGCGTTTACCGACGTAGGCGATGTCGCGCCGCCGCCCAAGCTGTGCGAGCAGATTGGCTGTACGCCTGGCGAGCCGCTGACCAGCTTTGACTTCTCGCGCCTGCACGTCGCCGTCGGGGGTGGGGTCCGCTATCGCACGGTGATCGGCACCATCCGCTTCGATCTGGGCGTGCGCCTCAACCGACTGGAGGCACCGGAGGAGGGGCAAGAAAACCCCGACCCCGATCAGCGCATTGCCTATCACATCTCGATCGGGGAGGCATTCTGATGCGCGGGGGGGCCGCGCTGGGGGGACGGATCTGGCGCGTGCTGCGCCGAGTCCTGCGCGCAGTGCTGGTGCTGCTGCTGATCGTCGTGAGTCTGGGTGGGGCGACGTTCCTGTTCCTGCGATCGTCGCATGGGCAAGCGCGCCTGCTGAGCTGGGTCTTGCCGGTGGTGCAGCGCTCACTGCGCGGGCCGCTGCAGGTGGCCCGCCTGCGCAGCGATCTGCTGCACTCGCTGACGTTGGAAGGCATCGACTTGGCGGATGGCGATGGCCAGCCGGCGATCCACCTGGACCGCTTGACCGTGCGCTATCGGCTGGGCGCGCTACGACAGCGCACGCTGCACATCACGTCCGTTGAGCTCTGGGGTGGACGGGTGCAGGCGCGCCTGGCGGCTGATGGCCAGCTAAACCTGGCGACGCTCACCACACCCAGCCCCGAGCCCCCGGAAGCGAGCTCGGGCCGGCTGCCCATCACCATCGTCGTCGATGCCATCACGCTGGGCAGCGGGCTGTCGCTCGCCGGGCCGCCGGGTCCCCTGCACCAAGTCGCCGCTGAGCTGACGCTGGCGGCCGGGCTGCGCATCGAGCGCGACCTGCGCATCGCGCTGCGCATCGATCGGCTGAGCCTGCCCACCCAGACCCCGCTCAAAAGCCAGCTCAGCCTGGCCGGTGGTGTGCAGGTGGTGCTGCCCCCGCCGCAAAGTCCATCCCACGGCGTTGCCCCCAAGGCCCCGCCCGAGATCACGCTGGCCGATGTCGTCCTGACCCTGCGCAGCGACGGTGCCGAGATCGGGCGGGTGCTGCCGCAGGCGGGCCTCCTGCCTGGTGCGCTGAGTGCCGAACTCAAGCTGTCAGGTGCGCTTTCCATGCTGACAAGCGTGCTTGACATCTCGCTGCCCAAGGGTGCGCTGCACCTGCAGGCCTCCGTCGGAGTCCTGGATGAGCGGCTGCCCTGGCAGGCGGCGCTGCAGCTGCAGGGGATCGAGCTGTCAGCGCTGCGGGCCGATCTGCCCCCCCTGCGGGTCGAGTGCGCGCTGCACGGCCGCGGCGCCTTGGCATCCGGTCAACTAGACGTAGAGCGGCTAGAGGTGCAAGCCGGCCACAACACCCTCAGCCTGAACGGCAAGCTCGCCGCCCCCGCG
>DAORCZ010001096.1:0-2980 GCA_035345735.1 Pseudomonadota bacterium
GCCAAGCCAGCCTCCGAGCACCTCGCTGAGTGTGCGTCGTGGCCACGGGAGCAAGGCGGGCTGAGTCAGCCCGTCCGCGCCTTCTGCTTGGATGGCCTGCGGAGCTTGATTCGCTTTGAACGGAGGGGCCTTCCCGAATTCCTGCCCCCGCCGCCGACATCTGCGCCGCCCACACTTGATACCGCCCCCGTTGCGCCGTCGCTGTGATCGACAACGACCACAGGCCAGAGACTGCGTACAAAGCTCAAGCACGCGTGCCCCCCCCTGGGGGCCCGGCTGGGATAAGCGGAATGTCGAGGGGGAGACGGAGGGAGTGCGGAGCGAGCGAGCGGCGAGCTTACGGCAGAGCGATGCGGCCCGGAGCGCCGTTGGCGCCGTTCTGGCTGTGGCAGCTATTGCAGTCGCCGTTCGTCTGCGGGTTCTTCATGGCGCGGGTCTTGCCGTTCCACTTCACGACCGCGGTGTAGGGCGTGGCGATGGCCATGGCGTCGCGGTACAGGAAGTTGCCGCTGGCATTCACCGGCAGGGTGACGACACGCTTGTTGGCGTCGGTGATCTCGACGGTGGCGGCTGGACCGCCGGCGGCTGGACCGCCCAGGCAGAGGTCAGGCTCGTGGCCGGTGATGTAGACGGTGCCGGCCAGGGTCACGGTGGTCGCCTTGCCCTTGCTCATGTGGCAGGTGATGCAGGCCCGGCCGGGGTTCATCTCGGCCTTCGTGCCGGCGCCCATGTACATCTTGCCGCTCGTGCACTGGGGCGGCTTGCTCCACGGATCGTCGGGCGGCATCATCTCGCACTTCTTGCTGGGCGAGCCGGCGGCAACCCAGGCCGAAAACGCGTCGATTTCCTTCTGCGGAACCGTCGGTGCTGGGCCAGGTGGCATCGGGCTCATGGCGTCGGACATGCGCAGAAGCGAACGCTCGGCGTAGCTCTTCTTCGGATCCTTCACCGACTTGGCGACGAGCTGAGCGTAGGTAACAAGCGAGACTGGCGCGCCCTTGACCGGCTCGCCGTGGCAGGACTGGCAGTGCGCGACCAGCAGATCGCGGACCTCGCAGGGCAGATCGCCGGTGACCGGATTGCCCCCGTCGGGCTTAACCCCCGCGTCGTCGCCGCCGCTGCCACCCGTGGTGCTCATGTCGGGCGAGTCAAGGTATTCGCTGCCCGGCTCGCTGCAGCCCTGCGCGGCCCACAGCAGACCGCCCGCCAGGCACAGAGCCGAGAGCCGCGCTGCGATGCGCAGAGAGAGTCGCGGGGAACCGAATAAGCGAAGGGATTTGTGCAACATCGCGCTGTCCTTTTGCGGCCTTGCGACCGCCTGAGAGGCCTTACGGATACGAACGCGGCGCACCTTAGCGAAAAATTGCTGTCTGGTCAGCCGCTTAGCGCACGCCGTGGCCTTTCCAAGCGGACGACCATCGAGAGAGTTCTCAAAAACGGCCCGCCGCGATACAAGATCGGCAGGCAATAAGAGGCTGCAAAGGACCCGCAGATGAAGTGTGCACACCGTAGGAACCCGCTGTTTCCCGTGACGTTGGCGCTATGCCTGGCCGTGCTGGGCATCGGGCAGCCGGGTTCAGCCCACGCAGCCGAGCCTGCCGCGAAAGCCGAACCTGTCGCCGCTGAGCCGAGCAAAGCCGAGCCAGCCAAGGCTGCTGCTCCGGCGACCGGGGGCGACGACTTCAACTTCGACCTTATGGGCGAGACGCCGAAGTCGCCACAGCAGCAAAAAGAAGATCAAGAGAAGGCGGCCGCCATCGAGCGGACGGGAAAGATCCGTCGCTCGCTGCTGACGACGCACCAGATCGTCGGTTTCGTCGCGCTGGCGGCACTGACAGCGACGGTGGTGGTGGGCCAGCTAAACCACTACGACATGTATCTCAGCGGCGATCAGACAGGCCGCTACCGCTCGGCGCACCTGGGCCTGAGCATCGGCACATCGGCGCTGTTTGCCGGCACCGGCTTTATGGGTGTGTTTGCGCCCAACCCGTACCCCAAGCCCATTCGCTTCGATACCGCGCTCTTGCACAAGGTGTCGATGATCCTCGCCACGGCGGGCATGGCGACGCAAATCATCCTTGGGCCGATCACCGCGGACCGCGCCGGCCGCACCGATCAGGCCCGCCTAGCGCTGGGTCACGTCATCACCGGCTACGCCACCTGGGCCTTCATGACCACCGGCATGATCGCCTATATGTTCTAGCGCTGCCGTCGCTACAGCAGGTAGCCGTGGGTCCACAGACGCAGGGCGGACTTGCGCAGAGCTTTGTCATCCTGCAGCCGAAAGCCCATGGTGTCGGCGATGCGGTCGATGGCGTTAAACGCGGCACAGACGTAGATGGCATCGCGCAGCTCGGCTGCCGTACAGCCAGCCTGCAGTGCGGCTTGCGCGTCGGCGGGTACAAGCTCACTCGGGCGCAAGGTCATCTTCTCAAGGAACGTGAGCGCAGCCCGCAGGCGCTCTGAGATGGCGGCTGTGCGATAGTCCGCAAGGATCTCGGCCGTCTGCTGTTCCCCCAGTTCGATCGACGCGACCGCGCCGTGGATCTGGGTTCAAAAGTGACAGGTGTTCATGCGCGAGGTGAACGCAGCGAACAGCTCTCGTTCGCCCTGCGTCCAGCTCGATGGTCCGCGCAGCAGCACCTGCACCAGCTGCGAGAACGGCTCACCGAACGTCGATGGTCGATAGAGCAGCAGCTTGACGACATCGGGCGCCCCACCGCCAAACAGCTTGATGATCTGCAGCATGAACTTGTGCCGCAGACGATGGCCGCTCTCGACGTTCTCTAGACGCATGCGCCTTCCCCCTGACCGACTACGAAGTCTTCGGGCTGGCTGCTGTCTGCAAGACCGCGAGCGCTTGCTCGGCCATGCTGACGGCTCGCCCGACTGAGGCGGCCACGACGAGCTCGAAGATCTGGTCTTCGCTGTACCCCGCCCGCTTGATGGCTTGGATGTCGTCGTCCTGCACGCGATAGGC
>DAORCZ010001097.1:0-2976 GCA_035345735.1 Pseudomonadota bacterium
TGATGAGTCGTCCGCCGATGAGGTCCTGGCGCTGGCTCGCGTCGACTGGCCCAAGGCCCTGCATGCTGCTGAAGCGAGCATGCGGGCCCTGGATCTCGACGCGCTGGGTCGCGAGGCGCACTACCTCGCGGGCAGCGCTCTGCAGGTCGGGGCCAGCGGCCTGGGCCGGCTATGCCGCGAGATCGAGCAGGCCGTCCGGCGCAACGATGCAACGCAGGCCCGGCAGCTGCTCGCCACGGTGGCGCAGCGCGTCTTCGATCTGCTGACCAGCTTGTAGCCCCTGCGCTCTGGTCGGACGACCGACCCTGCACCGAGGCCGTTGCTCTGCGACGCCCACCTAGCGTAAAAATTTGGGGTCATGAGCGAGGGAAGCCTGATTTTGGCCTTCGATGCCGCCCGACGAACGATAGGGATCTCGATTCCCACGGTCTTCGAGGCGCTGATTGGCCGCTTGTCCCACGATCGCAGCAACGAGCGCCTGCGGCGCTGGGCGTTCGGCCTCGTCGAAGCGACGCGCACGACCCTCTTGGCGACAGGTCAGGAGCACCTCCCCAGGTCGCCGTGCGTGCTGATGTCGAATCATCAGAGCTACAGCGACATTCCGCTGATCTACGCAGCGATTCCCGAAGACCTGCGCCTGCGCATGGTCGCCAAGTACGAGCTGTTTTACGTCCCCATCTGGGGGCGGGCGATGCGCAACTCGGGCTTCATCCCGATCGTTCGCTCGGATCGCCAAAAAGCGATCGCCAGCCTCGATGAAGCCAAGCGCCAGATCGGCTCGGGGACCTACGTTTGGATCGCGCCCGAGGGCACGCGCAGTCGCACCGGACAGCTCGGCACACTGAAGAAGGGGGGCTTCATCCTGGCGCGCGATGTCGGTGTGCCGATCGTGCCGCTGTGCATCGACGGTTCTCGTTCCGTCATGCCGCCCCAGGGCTTCCGTATGTTCCGCGGCCATCGCGTCCGCATCCAGTTCGGTCCGCCGATTGCCACCGCGAATCGCCCCATCGAAGACGTCATGGCCGAGGTGGCCTTGGCCATCGATCCCGCTCGCGTCTTCGGCTCGCCCCCGCACGCGGAGTCGCCGTAAGCACCGCGCATGGCCACGGTCAGCGTTCGCAGCCTGTGCGTAGACAAAGCCGGCCAAGGCGGCGGCAGCGCCCGCATCTTGCACGGCGTCTCTCTCGATGTCGCCGACGGTGAGCTGCTGGTACTGATTGGCCCCTCGGGCTGCGGCAAGAGCACGCTCCTGCGCTGCATCGCCGGGCTTGAGCCCGTCGCGAGTGGCGAAGTCGAGGTCGCCGGGCGGATCGTCAACGACGTCGAACCCCGCGATCGCGACATCGCCATGGTGTTTCAGAGCTACGCGCTCTATCCGCACATGAGCGTGCGCGACAACCTCGCCTTCGCCCTGCGGCTGCGTCACCAACCCGAGTCAGAGATCAGCAAGCGGGTGGCGGAAGCGGCCGAGCTTCTGGCCCTTACTCCGCTGCTCTCGCGGTTGCCGCGCGAGCTCTCCGGCGGTCAACGGCAGCGTGTGGCGATGGGGCGAGCCATCGTGCGCCGGCCGCAGGTCTTCCTGTTTGATGAGCCGCTGTCCAACCTCGATGCCGCCCTGCGCCAGCAGATGCGCGTCGAGCTGTTGCGCCTGCACCGACAGCTGGGCACGACGACGATCTACGTCACGCACGATCAGGTCGAAGCGATGACCCTGGCCCACCGCATCGCCGTCTTGCGACAGGGGCGGCTGGAACAGATTGGGGCCCCGCGCGAGCTCTACGATCGACCACGCAGCCCATTTGTCGCGCGCTTCTTTGGCACGCCGGAGATGAACCTGGTGCCGGGCGAGATCCGCGATGGCCAGTTCACCGCAGCAGCGGGCGGCATCGTTCTTCCGCTCCCGGGTTCGCCCCCCGGCCCAGCCACCTTGGGCGTGCGAGCCGAGGATCTGCAGCTCCAGCCCAAGGACGCCGATCCCTCGCCCACGGGGCGCTTGGGCAGCGGTCTGCTCGATGTGATCGAGGATCTCGGCAGCGAAGCGCTGGCCCATGTCAGCATCGGCGAACATCGGCTGATCGCTCGCTCGACGATCGGCGATCTGCCGCCCAGCGGAACACAGGTCACCGTTCGCCTGCTGGGCACGAAGTGGCACCTCTTTTCGCGTGATCCGGCCGCCCCCGAGCGCGAGACGCGCATCCTGCCGGCCGCCAGCGCCGAGGCCCGCTAGTCGTGCTCGCCAGCTCCCTGGTCTTGCTGACGCAGATCGTCGTCTGGCACGGCTACAGCGGAGCCGAGCAGGTGGCCCTTGATCGCGTGGTCGCCGACTACAACCGACAGCAGACCGAGGTTGTGGTCGAGGCAGTCGCCGTCCCGTACAGCAACTTTGCCGACAAGCTGCAGGCCGCCATCCCGCGCGGTCACGGACCCGATGCCTTCATCTTCGCTCACGACCCCATCGGTCAGTGGGTAGGCCAGGGCTTGCTGGCGCGACTCGACGGCCATGCCGCGATCGAAAAGGTCCTGCCGCAGCTCTGGCCGCAGACCGTCGAACCACTGCGCGAGGGAACAGCGCTGTGGGGCCTGCCGCTTTCGTGGAAGAGCCTGGCGCTGTTCTATCGCACCGATCTGGTGCCGACCCCGCCGAAAAGCACCGACGAGCTATTCGCGCACGGAAGACGGCTGCACACCACCCGCATGCCCGACGGCCGACCGCGCTATGGTCTCGCATACGAGACGGGGAGCTTCTTCTATCACGCCGTCTGGCTGCACGGCTTCGGCGGCGCGATCATTCCCCCCGATGCGGCGCTGCCTCGCTTGGACACGCCGCAGCAGCTACAGGCCCTCCGCTTCCTGCGCGGCATGCAGGATCGCGGCGACGTCCCCGAAGACATGACCGCCGTCCTGGTCGCGCAGTTCTTCAACGAAGGACGCGCCGCGATGGTCATCAACGGCCCCTGGTTCGTCGGCGACATCGCC
>DAORCZ010001098.1:0-2974 GCA_035345735.1 Pseudomonadota bacterium
AGCTTGGCGACGTCGCCCTTGGCCTGCTCAAACTCGCGCTTGAAGTGGGCGCGGACCGCGTCGGGGTTGAAGTCCAGCAGGGTACCGCCGGTCTCGAAGTGCATCATGAACACGGTGCCGACGGCATGGGTGGCGGCGGCCGAGAAGACCGGCACCGACACAAAGCCCAGCGTCGAGCCCAGGAAGGGCACGATCTTGATCAAGCTGCCGCCGACCAGCGTGCCCAGGCCCACGGCGCCGATGCTCGACAGCAGCGAGGCCACGGCCTTGCGCGCGATGTCCTCGGAAAACTTCAGACCATAGACATCCGAGAGCTGCTTGAGCAGCTTGACCTGCACGCCCAGCACGGCGACGAGATCCAGGCCCGGAAACGGCACGACGCCGGCCCCCAGCGCCCAGAAGATGTTGCGACGGATCACGGCCTGCGCCTGCTCGGTCTTGCTCTGGGCGGGGATCGCTCCCCCTTTGCTCGCGTTGGTGTTTGCAGCTGCTTCAGTCGCCATGTGTTTCTCCCTTCTCTATCGAGGATGTATCGAGCGCCGAGGTCACACAAGAGGCAAACTGCGGGCCGCCCCTCATCGTCGACGCTGCTCAGTCCCACAGCCCCTGTGCATGCAAGTATCCCATGTAGCGCGCGACCCAGGCGTCCTCAATGGGCGGGCAGACGATTCCCTGTTCCCGCAGAAAAGGCTGTGAATCCGGTGTCAGGTAATCCGGTCGCGGCGTAAATAAATGATTTTTAGTCCTAAGCAGAATGCCGAGTTTCGAAAATAAGCCTCCCGCGGCCAATGAATTGCGCGCCGCCTCGCCGACAAGCTGGCGAAACTGCAGGTCCGAGACCAACGTAAGAGGGTATCGATTCCGCGCGATTATCCGCATTAGATTCCCAAACGCAATGGGCGTTTGATTAAACAAATGCAGCGCCTTCCCGGTAAATTTTACATTGACTGATAATTCAATGAGTGCTTGGCAAATATAATCAACCGGTGCCAGATTTAATTCAATATCCCAGTCGGGGTAGACCTGCAGTCTAGAACATGCCGCGATAATCAAGTTCAGCAGATCATGCAGGTTTGCGGTGGCACCGGTCTGGCTGTGGCCAGCGATGCGGCCGGTGCGATAAATCGTCGCCGGCAGGCCGCGCTCCTGGGCCGCTCGCACAAGCTCCTCTGCAACCCACTTGCTCTGCAGGTAGCCGCTGGTCTGGCCTGCGGGAAGCTCAGGAACGTCGCGCTCGCTGACCGCCCGGGGTCTGGCCTCGGCCGGCGCCCCCTCCGACTGGAAGAACAGAGCCAGCGTCGAGACCAGGTGCAGCGGCTTGCCCCGCTGAGCGGCCGAAAGTCGCAGCAGTTCCCGCACGCCCAGCACGTTGCTGGCGCGCAGATCGTCGTACGAGCGGACGAAGTTCACGTAGCTGGCAGCGTGATAGATGACATCGATCTGAGCGGCGAGCCCCGCGTAGTCAGCGGCGCTGAGGCCCAGCTGGGGCTGGCTGAGATCGCCAGTCAGGACCCGCAGCGCACCAGCTTGCCCCGTCGCAGAGATCCCCAGCCGTTGCAGGTGTGCCGACAGCCGCTCGGCTGCGGTCTGCCCTGTGCCCGGCCGCACCAGGCAGCAGACCTGCTTGCCCCGCCGCAGGAGCTCGGCGAGCAGAAACGCGCCCAGAAACCCCGTCGCCCCGGTAAGCAGCACCTGCCGCACCTGGTCCGGCGGCACCGCGGGCAGGGCGGCCGGACGAAGCGCCGGGTCCAGCACGGCGTCTTCCCGAGCGCGATCCACAGCCGGTCTTCGCGGAGGCAGGAGCGACACCCCCGCATCATCGACGAGCCAGGTGCCGCTGTCATCCGGAAGATCCTGCTTGTCGGGATGAGCCCGCCTCGGTAAAACGAGCTGTGCTGTCGTCGTCGTCTCGACGCTTCCGTTACGTGATGCTGTTTCTGTTGGCCATGACCGAGGTCATGCCGCTGGCCCTGGTGTCCCAGGCCATCCCCGTGCTGATGCGGCGAGGCGGCGCGACGATGGCGCAGATCGGCGTCGTCTTTCTGGCGATGTTTCCATGGACGCTCAAGGCAGTGTGGGCGCCGCTCGTCGATCGCCTGTCGGTCCTGCCCCGCCTGGGTCGCTATCGCGGCTGGCTGCTGGTCACGCATCCGCTGCTCTTGGCCATCGTGCTCGCGGGATCGCTCGTGGATCTGCCAGGCCTGGTGCGAACGCACCAGCCGCTCGCGCTGGCGGGGCTCTTGTGTCTGACTTCGGTGTGCGCGGTGGCCGATGCAGCGGCTCATGGCATGGCCGTGCAGCTCCTTCGCCCCGACGAGCGAGGGCTGGGAAACACGATGCAGACGGTCGGTCTGATGACCGGCAACCTGATCGGCGGCGGCCTGATGGTGATGCTCACGGGGGCGCTGGGCTGGTCCATGGCCGTGCTGGTGCTCGCGGCCGCGGTGGCGCTGACCCTGCCAGCCATCGCGCTGTACCGCGAACCCGAAAGGACGCTTCCCCGCGCTCTGTCGATGAAGGATGTGTTGGAGTTCTTCCGTCAGCCGCGCAAGACCCGCTGGCTGATTGTCGTCGCGCTGCTGCCGCTTGGGGCGTCTCTGATCGGTCCCTCGTTGGAACTCCTGCTGGTCGACCGAGGCTTTCGGCTTCGCGAGATTGGGCTAGTCCTGGGGGTGTTCAGCAGCGTGGCGGGGATTGTCGGCGGCGTACTCGGCGGCCTGGGCGTCAAGCTGCTCGGTCGGCAGCGCGCGTTCTCGGTCTTGATGCTGTTCTGTGCCGCCATGCTGACCTTGGTCCTGCTCAGCGGCGTGACCAGCAGTCGCTGGGCCCTGTTCATCGTCGTCAGCCTGCCCAATGTCGGCGTCATGGCGCGGGCCACCATGCTGCACGTGCTGATGATGGATCGCTGCCGCGGCCACGTCGCCAGCACCGACTTCACGCTGCAGTACACCGTTCAGCAGGTCAGCCGCTTCGC
>DAORCZ010001099.1:0-2972 GCA_035345735.1 Pseudomonadota bacterium
GGTGGACCGCTCGTCAACCTGAACGGCGAAGTCATCGGCATCAACACCGCCATCCTGGGGCCCGGCGGCAACATCGGCATTGGCTTTGCGGTCCCTTCGGACATGGCCAAGCCGATCGCCCGCGAGCTGATCGCCAGTGGCAAGGTCCGTCGTCCGTTCCTCGGCATCTCGATGCAGCCCTACACGTCTGATATGGCCAAGGCGCTGGGCGCTCCCGAGAAGGGGGCACTGGTTGGTCAGCTGACTTCTGGCGCACCGGCCGAGAAGGCTGGCGTTCGGCGCGGCGACGTGATCGTCAAGGTCGATGGCAAGCCGGTGACGACCTCGCGCGATGTGCAGCGCTACGTCTTGGCTCGTCGAGTAGGCGATAGCATCGGCCTTGAGGTTTGGCGCGATGGCAAGCTCATGGCACTGCAGGCGAAGACGGCAGAGCTTCCGGGCGAAGAAGGCGGGGCATCAGCCAGCGCGGCCGACGACGGGCAGGCTGGCAAGGCCAAGCTGGGTTTGGGGCTACAGACGCTAAGCCCCCAACTGGCTGAGCGCTTTGGGCTCAAGGCTCAGCAGGGCGCCCTGATCAATGGCGTGCGGCCTGGCAGCCCAGCTGCTGAGTCGGGTCTGCTGCGCGGGGATGTGATCATCGAGGTGGACCGTCGGCCAGTCCACTCCGCTGATGACGTGGTCCGGGCACTCAGCACCGAGCGTGCTGGCGGTCACGTCCTGCTGGTGCAGCGCGGCGAACAGTCGATGTTCGTGCTCCTGCAGGCGCCACCTAAGTAGTGCCGAGGCGGCGAGGCCTGCCGCCTGTTCCCCGTTTGTCTTCCTCCCCCTCAAGTTTCTCGCTGCTACCGGCCAATGGCACGAACCGCTACCTCAGCTCCGACACGGCCTCATCCGGCAGGGCATCTGCCAACCGAGCAAACTCGCTCAGCGAAAGGGTCTCTGCCCGACGGCTTAGGTCAATGCCACAGGCTTCCAGTGCCGCCATTGCGGCTGGGTTGAGCTGAGCGGCCAGTGAGTTGCGCAGCATCTTCCGTCGCTGTCCGAATCCCGCCCGCACGACCGTCGCGTAGTTGTTCAGGCTGCGCACGGGCACGGCGCTGGTCGCATACGGAATGAGTCGCACCACCGTTGATTCGACTCGTGGCGCGGGGATAAATGCCCCTCGCCCCACGTGGCAGACGTGTTCCACCCGGGCGAGCATCTGTACCTGCGCAGACATCGAGCTGTACGCGTCCGTGCCCACCGACGCGAGCAATCGATCGGCCACCTCCCGCTGAATCATCACAACGATTCGGCGCACGATCATTCGCTGGGCCAGCAGCTGGAACAATAGCGGCGAGGCGATCTGATAAGGCAGGTTGCCGACGACGACAAGGCGACGCTCTGCCTCAGTTCCTTCGTCTGGCAACAGCTCGTTCAGCTTGAGCTGAAGAGCATCTGCTGTCAGCAGCCGCAGCCTCGGCTCTGCCCCTAGCTCGCGCTGCAGAATGGCGCACATATCGCGCTCACGCTCGACAGCGATCACCTGCGCTCCGGTCAGTAGCAGGTGGCTGGTCAGCGTGCCGAGCCCGGCGCCGATCTCGACGGCTGTGTCCTGCTCGCTCAGCTGGCACGCCGAGACAATCGCGCGATACGTCCGCGGATCGACGAGGAAGTTCTGACTCCAGCTCTTCTTGGCTCGCACGCCGTAGCGATCGATGAGCGTTCGGGCGTCGAGAGGCAGGTGAGGGGCGGCGTTGGTGCTGGGTTCGGTGGGGCTATTCATCGAGCGATCGGCAAGCTAGCCGTGGCGTTGAGGTATAGATCGCTGCGCTCACCTCGCTGCAGGCGAAGTGCACCCGCGGCGGCGATCATCGCGGCATTGTCGGCGCACCAGCGTGGTCTGGCGGCAAAGAAGCGCCGACCGTGCTCTTGACATAAGCGGTGGAGAGCGGCGCGTAGTCCTCGGTTGCAGGCCACGCCCCCCGACACCACGACGGCCGGCAGCGATGGGTGTGCGACGAGAGCGAGGCGTGTCTTTCGTACAAGCTGTTCCACAATCGCAGCCTGGAACGAGGCACAGAAGTCGGCCAGCTCAGCCTCCGAATGCGGGGGATGTGCCGCTAGATAAGCCGCCGCGGCAGTTTTCAGCCCACTAAAACTGAGCTGTAGCCCGCGCTTTTGCCCGGTCATGGCTTTGGGAAATCGTACGGCTTGCGCATTCCCCGTCGCTGCCAAACGGTCAATTTGCGGGCCGGCCGGATAACCAAGGCCTAGCAGCTTCCCGACCTTGTCGAATGCTTCCCCTGCCGCATCGTCGCTCGTACTGCCCAGCAGCTCATAGTCGCCGAGCGCCCGGACCAGCAAAAGAGCCGTGTGCCCGCCCGAGACCAGCAAGGCAAGGTGCGGCGTCGGCGGAACCTCCTGAGTTTCACCGTCGCTGAGATAGGCGGCCAAGAGGTGGCCTTCGAGGTGGTTCACACCGATCAGCGGCAGACCGGTCGCGAAGGCCAGCGCTTTGCCTACCTGGACCGCAACAAGCAGTGCTCCGACGAGGCCCGGTCCCCTCGTAACCGCTATCCCATCGAGATCGGTCAGTCCTAGACCCGCCTCGCGCAGGGCGTTGTCGACGGTCGGGAGGACATTTTGGATGTGCTGGCGAGCTGCGATCTCGGGAACGATGCCTCCCCAGCGATTGTGGAGCTCGATCTGGGAAGCCACGACATCCGCCCGTACCGTCAAAAGGGGAAATCCCCCAGCCGCCGCGGCGGCTCCCGGGACGGTGTTCGCAGTCTCTCGAAGCTCGACGATGGCGCAGGCGGTCTCATCGCAAGATGACTCAAGGCCAAGGATGCGCATGCGGCCCCTAATTCACTCTCGCCGCTACTCAGTGCGGGCCTTAAGCGTGGTCTTCAGCACCACTCGCACGCCGTCGCGGAGCACGATGACTTCGACCTGCTGTCCGGGCTTGTACTTTTTGAGCGCGAAGGCCA
>DAORCZ010001100.1:0-2968 GCA_035345735.1 Pseudomonadota bacterium
GTCGCACCCCCGGCAGCTGTGGCCGCTTCACCGACGCCAACGGCAGCGGCATCTGCGACCTGTTCGAGGGCGTGCCCGCCGACCAGGCCGCCAACTACGCTCAGCCGGGCCGGCGCGGGCGGGGAGGCTAACGCCATGACCACGACCACGACGCGCAAAACCAACCCAACGCGGGTCAACCTGTGGCTCGACGTGCTCATGCTGATCGTCTTCCTGATCGTCTTCGATCCGCGGCTAACGGGCGGTACGCTCCACGAATGGCTGGGGCTGGCCATCGGCGCGACGGTCATCGTCCACCTGCTGCGGCACTGGAACTGGATCGCGCAGGTGACCAAGCGCTTCCTGGGGCGGACGACGGCCGCGGCGCGCTTGAACTACCTTGTGGACGCGCTGTTCTTCGTCGCCCTGACGCTGATCATCCTGTCGGGCCTGATGATCTCCGAGGTCGTCCTGCCCTTCGTGGGGCTGAGCGGCGCGGAGTCGCCCTTCTGGCATCTGCTGCACAACATGGCTGCCAGCTGGGCCGTGGCACTCGTCGCCATCCATACGGCGCTGCATTGGAAATGGATTGTCAACACTGTCCGTCGCTACGTCCTGCGGCCGGCGAGTGTCGCCGGGCGGGCCGTCGTCGGGCGCACGCAGAAAGAGGTTACGCAATGAAAACAGTATCTCGCATCGCCCTAATCTTGCTGGCAGCCGTCCTCATCGCCGGGGCCACCTACGCGCTGGCGCAGAGCGGCTGGGCCGATAGCTTCACCAATGGCGTCATCGGCGCGAACCAGGCGCAGATGACCGCCACCCACGACGCCTTGGCGGCCGCCGGCGCGCAGCCGGAAGGCGGCGGCGAATACTTCGCCATGGCCGGCAATCTGCTCAAGATCGCCCTCGTCGCCGCGGGGGTGATCCTGCTAAGCGTCGTCCTGGAGAAGCGCGCCAGGCTGCGGAGGGTGCGAATACTTTTGGTGTAAAAAGGGGCTAGGGGGACAATAGGGTATGGATGAGAAAGGAGTTCCCCAGCCAGAAGTACCCAACGAATTGGCCCGCAAGATGAGTCAGTGGCGGCAGGCCAACCCCAACGCGACATTGACTGAGATCGAGGCAGCGGTGGAAGCCGAACTGGCCGAGTTGCGACGGCAACTGGTGCAAGCGATGGTGCAAGAAGAAGCCGATGCGCAGCCCGACGTGCCGGACTGTCCGCAATGTGGCCAGGCAATGGTCAAGAATGGGCGGCGGAAACGAAAACTACAGACGAAAGAAGGCCAAACAATCCAGCTTGAGCGGCCGCAATGGCGTTGTCTGGCCTGTGGGACAACGCTTTTTCCCCCTGGATAGAGCGTTAGGATTGCTGCCCGGCGCATACACACCGCAAGTGCAGGAGGCCATCACGCGCTTGGGCAGCCGGATGAGCTACGGCGAGGCGCGGGAAGAGTTGGCCCGGTTGTGGAAGGTGAAGATAAGCACAGGGAGTCTACGCCAGGTGACGCTGCGGCATGGGATTGTGGCCGACCGCCTCATCCAGGAGCAGGTGGCGCAGTTGGAGGCGACCAGCCCGGAGCCAACGGCGCAACCAGAGCAGTTGGTGATGTGCGTCGACGGGGCGATGGTGCAGGTGACGAGCGGGGAATGGCGCGAGGTCAAGACGATGGCCCTGGGTGAATTCAAGCCGTATTGGGATGCCAAAGAGCGCCAAGTGGTGACCCAAACGACGCACCTGAGCTACTTTTCCCGGGCGGACACAGCCGAGAACTTCAGCCGCTTGGCGCTGGCCGAATGGCAGCGCCGGGGCGGGGATAACGCCCACACCGTCGTCGCGGTTCAGGACGGGGCGGCGTGGATTCAGGGGGTCATTGACACTCATTGCCCCCAGGCGACCCGCATCATTGATTTTGCTCATGCGCAGGGCTACCTGGCCGTCGTCGGACGAGCGATCTATGGTCCGGAGACGGACGCCTTTCGCCAGTGGTATGGTCGGATGTCGCGGCAGTTGGGCCACCAACCCCCGCAGCGCACAGTGGGCGAACTACGACTGCTGCAACGACAGCATCCCGACCACCTCCAGGCCACAGAGATAGAGGCGGCCATCCGCTATCTGGAAACCCGTTTGCCGATGATTGATTACCCCCATTTTCGTCGCCAACAACTGCCCATCGGCTCAGGCATCGTCGAGAGTGGCCACAAGGTGGTCATGCAGAAACGGATGAAACAGGCGGGCATGCGCTGGTCCGAATCCAGTCTTAACCCCATGCTGGCCTTACGCACCGCTTTGTGTAACCAGATCTGGAACCAGACCTGGCAAGAGATTGAGGCCCGTGTTCGTCAGGATAGGTTCCCAATTCGCGCCCAACCGCAACAGCCACCGACCACAGCAACCACAGATACGGTGACAGACGCAGACTGCCAACGCCTGATTGGCTTAGCCGAGCGAATGGCCGCGCGAAAACGACAACCCTGGCGGGACCATCGCTGGGTCTTCCCACGGCGGGCACATCTCTTACACCAAAAGTAATCGCACCCGGCAGACAGTTACCCGTTGACATGAGCGGGCCGGTTCGCTATAGTAACAATTGACTGGTGTGTGGAGTTGTGGGGACGGAAAGTGAGGCCGCCTTCGACTTACCGAAAGTCGAGGCGGCTTTTTGTTGTTGTCGCCCGTCCTGCTCCGGCCTGGCCGGAAGATTTCTAGTGACACACTGGATTCAGAGAGGTTGTTTGAAGGACGAGTTGGCAGAGCAGAATGACCTGAGTGTGGGGGATGGGCTGGTCGTCAGCCTTGCCTACAGGCTGCGGTTGGATGATGGCGAGCAGATCGACTCGGCCGACGGCGATGACCCCCTGGTCTATCTCCACGGCGCGCAAAACATCATCCCCGGCCTGGAGCAAGCCTTGACCGGTATGAAAGTTGGCGACGCGCGCAGCGTCATAGTCAGTCCGGGCAACGCCTATGGCGAGACAGACCCGGACGCTTTTG
>DAORCZ010001101.1:0-2963 GCA_035345735.1 Pseudomonadota bacterium
GGATGATCGTGCATCCCTACAGCCTGCCCGAGTCAGCCGGCGCCAGGAAGCCTTAGGGCCGCGGCCCGTCGCCACACCAGGCGATGTAGTCGGCCAGGCGAGCGCTCAGCCAGTCGCGATCGATGTGCAGCTGACTCAGCGATCGATCGATGGCGTAGCCGCTGCGGGCCCGCGCGGTGTGGGTGCGCGGCACGTGCGGGGGCACCTCGTGCACATCGAGGCACTGGGCATAGACGTCGCGCATGGTGCCAGCGAGATCGCGCACATAGTCCGCAAATCGCACCACCACGCGTCGCCCAGGTCCCGTCGGAGGAGCAGAGAACCAGACCTGCTCGCGCTCGCAGTAGTCGATCTCGCTTTGGAGCGCGCGGCGGACCAGAAAATCAAAGGGCGGCGGCAGGGTCCCGGGCGGGCGCGGCTGCACGCGGTGGAAGTTGATGACGCTCTGCAAGCGCGCGGCCGGCGAGCGAATGATGGCAAGAAAGCAGGCATCGGGATAGCGGTGAGCCAGATCGTCCGCGACGTTGAGGAAGTGCCCCTTGATCATCAGGCGGCGCCGCGGTCGCGGATCGCCAGCGACGGGCGCGGCATCCCCCAGCACGGCATCGCCACTGAGGCGAGCCAAGAGCAGGCGCTTGCGGCCAATGGCGTCGAGGTAGCGGATGAAGTCCTGCCGCCACATGTCTTGTGAGCACGGGCTGATGCTGGCGTTGTCCATCTCATCGATCATCGTCGCCGGGCCCAGCAGCATCGTGATGTTGACGAGCTGAGCGTTGCAGAACTGCATCTCGAAGGTGTCGGTGCGCAGCGGGTCCAGCTCGTGACGCTGCAGAAAATCCGACGGGAAAGAGGCCTGGGCGGTCTTGCGCAGCCAGTCTTTGGACAGGCCGCAGGCAAACGCGAATTCAAAGAGGCGCCACAGCCACAGATAGGGGATCTCGGTCTGTCCCGAGCTGGGGGCGACGAGCTGGGGATCGTCTTCCAGGTAGTGCGCGATCTGCGTGCTGCCGCTGCGCGCCGCCGACAGCTCAAACAGCGGCGCCACGATGCGGGTCTGGCTCAGCGCGGGCCCGTACAGCAGATCGTCGAGATACCAAGCCAGGCCGCGCAAGGGCAGCAGCGTTCCCCGCACCAGCAGGTGCACGAACAGAAACAGCCGCTGCCAGGGCGAGATGCCCGGGGCGGGCTGCGGCTCCAAGGCCACGCGGTAAAGCAGGCGCAGGTAGCGTCGCAGCGACGGAATATGCGGCGGCCGGGGCAGCACCAAGCGCAGCAGCGCATACAGCCCAGCCAGTGGCCACAGCGCAAGGCAGAGCAGCGCGATGAGCACCGCTTGCTGGGTCAGCAGGCGCAGCCGATGCCACAAGCTCAGCGATGGCAGAGGCGGCTCTCCAGCGATGTGATCGGGCAGGGGCGGAATGTCGGGATGGGGGGACATGGGCATCACCTGCCTTCCTTTCGGGGGGCGCGATCGGGTCGCGATCCGGTCACGAGCGGGTCCTGCTCACGGCGCTGATAGCTCGCTCCCCAGCGCTTCCCACTCTTCGATCAGCCGTCGCAGCTTGCTGTCCAGCGCCTGCTCTTCGCTGACCAGGGCGTTGAGCTTCTGCCACTCGCCGCCATGGTCGGCGGCAAGCTGCTCGCGCAGGGTGGCGATGGCGCGCTCGGTGGTCTCGATCTCGGTCTCTAGCTGGGCCAGCCGCTTCTGCTTTCGCTCTTGGCCGCGCTCGCGATCCTTGCGCGCCTGATGTGCGGCCAGGCGATCTTCCTTGCTGCCTCCTGCGTCTTTCGACGGGGCGGCGGCGGTCGCGGCGGCCGGCGGGGGCGTGTTCTGGGCGGGGGCCTTCTTGTTCGTCGCGGCGGCGCTGTCCTTCTTCTGCGCGGCGGCGCGACCGGTCTCGGCGGGTTTGGGCTCGGGCTTGCTGGCAGCGGCCACGCGTCGGCGATAGTCCGAGTAGTTGCCGACGTGGGCATCGATGCGTCCGGTCGCGGCATCGAGGTGCAGGATCTTGTTCGCCACGCGATCCAGGAAGTAGCGATCGTGGCTCACCACCACCATCGAGCCTTCGTACTCGCTCAGCGCCTCTTCCAGCGTCTCGCGGGCCGCGATGTCGAGGTGGTTGGTCGGCTCGTCCATCGCCAGCAGGTTGTACGGCCGCAGCATCAGCTTGGCCATCTGCAGCCGGTTGCGCTCGCCGCCTGACAGGCCCTTGACGATCTTGAACCCGTCGTCGCCGGTGAAGCGGAAGCGACCGAGGTAGCCGCGCACCACGTCTTCGTTCCAGTCGCCGCGCACGGTGCGGATCTCGTCGATCAGCGAGTTGTCTTCGCTGAGATCTTCCAACTTCTGATCGAAGTAGCCGATGCGCACCTCGTGGCCGAGTGTGATGAAGCCCTGGCGCGGGACAATGCGGCCGATCAGCGCCTTGAGCAGCGTCGTCTTGCCGGCGCCATTGGGACCGACGATGCCGATCCGCTCGCCGCGGTAAATCGTCAGCGTCAGATCGCGCACCAGGGCCGGGCCCTGGCCGTAGCCCAGCTCGACGTGTTCGCAGCGCAGCACTTCCTTGCCGCCGCGGTGATCGCTGACGGTGAAGCGCAGGCCGATGTCGCCGGCTGCCGACCAGGTATCGCGGTGGCGGTCGACGCGATCGAGCTTTTCGAGCATCTTGCGCCGCGACTGCGCCTGCTTGGTCTTCTGGCCGGCGATGTTCTTGCGGATGAAGTCCTCGGTGCGCGCGATCTCGGCCTGCTGGCGCTCGTATTCGACAAGGAGGCGCTCGTGTCGCTCGGCGCGGCTCGCCAGGTATTTCTCGTAGCTGCCTGGGTAGCGCACGAGCTCGCCGTCTTCGATGTCAATGATCTCGTTACAGACCGCGGCCAGAAAGTAGCGGTCGTGGCTGATGACGATGAAGGCGCGCGTCTCCGGCCAGGTGCGCAGGCGCTCCTCCAGGTGCTCGACC
>DAORCZ010001102.1:0-2957 GCA_035345735.1 Pseudomonadota bacterium
AACAAGGGAAGCGATCTCTTCTACCGCCGACCCTCCCACACCGTATATCCTCGCCGAGCCACGTCGTGACAAGCGGCCCCAAGCCGTGTAAGGGCGCCGCAGCCGCAGCCGCTCAGTAGACAGCCGCGTGCACGGGCCCCATCCCGGGACCCGATGTTCCGCAAGATCTCCCGCCGCAGGCCGCCCCGGCTCGCGCCCCCCCTCAGACCGCGCTACCCGACGAGGCTGGCCTCCACCCCGTCCTTATCCCAGGGCAGCAACGCCGGCGCCCCCGGGTTTCGCAACGCGTGCCGCGCCGCCGCCAGCAGGTACTTTCCGGGGTCCATCCCACTCCGGCTCGCCGTCTCCACCAGGGTGTACAACGTCGCCGCCACCTGCGTCCCCCGCAGCGACTTGCTTCCGTAGTGATTCTTCCTCCCTACCGCGCATCCCCTGAGGTCTCTCTCGACCAGGTTGTTGTCGATCTCCAGCCTCGGGTCTTCCACAAATCGCCTCAGCCCCGTCCACAGACTCAACATGTACGAGATCGCTTTGTCCAGCAGACTGTCTCGCAGCGCCGACTGCTCCAGCGCCCAGGCCCGCAGCGCATCCATCCGCGGTGCCGACTGCTCCTGGCGCACCTGCGCCCGCAGCTGCAACGCCTTGGCTCGCTCCGGTCCCACAAGCCCACGCAGCTTGGGCAGTCCGCGCTCGATCTCGTACAGCTCCTTTATCCATCCCAGCGCCGCCTCGCACTGCGGATACGCCGGCAGCGCTTCCAGGTACTTCCTCCGGCAGTGCGCCATGCAGTGCGCCAAAACCAGCTTGGGATTGCTCCGCGCCAGCGTCTGGTACGAGACGTATCCGTCCACCATCACCACGCCCTCGTAGCCCGGCAACACCTCCATCGGCACCTTGGCTCCGCGGCTGGGGTCGATGTGATAGTACACCGCCTCCTCCGTCGCAAACCCCCAGGCATACCACTTCTGGCTCCCGCCCTTTTTCAACAGCGCCCAGGGCGTCTCATCTACGTAGAGCACTTCCGAACAGAGGATGTGCGCATGGACCAAGGCATACGCCGGCTTCAGCAGCCGCTCCAGCGCCTGAATCTGATCCCACAGCGTCTGCGAGTCCACCTGCAGTCCCAGCCTCGTCATCATCCGCACCTGGCGCTCCAGGGGCAGGTGGTAAGCGTACTTGTCCAGCGCCACCTGGATGGCAAACTCCAACGAGTACCGACCTCCACACTGGAGCTTGAGCGGGCCAGGCGCCGTCTGGACTTGGGCATTGCAGCGGCAGCGGTACTTGTGCCGCTTGTGCGTGACCAGAACAAAGCGCCGCTCGACCACCGTGATCTCCTGAGCGTCCTCGGTCTGCTCGCCCAGGGGCTCCATCTGCCCGCGGCAGACCAGGCAGGTCCGCTCGGACTCGGGCAGACTGTGATGCTTCTCGAGCGTGGGCAGCAGCGGCTGCTCCCGGGGCCCATGTCCGTGACGAGGCGGAGGCGGGCTGGGGTCAGAGGCTCCCTCCGCTGCGCAGTGCGGCCGCTTTTCCGAGGAGCGGCCGAACATCCGGTGCTGCAACGTCGCCATCTGCTCTTGGAGCTTCATCAGCTCCAGTTGCAGCTGCTCCGTGCCCGACTTCCCCTTCAGGGCCGCCACCTCCTCGACCAGCAGGGCGAGCCGCTTGTGGAGACGGCGATTCTCGGATTCCAGCAACTCGGCGACCTGCCGCAGCTGCTGGGAATCGGTGATTTGCTCCAGGCGCAACATGCGCACTAGGAATCACAAAGACCGGACAGACTGCAAGGGATTTTTGGAAGAAAAAGGAGTCCTACTTGAGGTCGTTTTCCGAGGAGAACCGGCGTAGCTCTGTACGCTCCAGCGGGGCGGGAGACAGCGGCATGCGGCCTACCGCTTCACTCCCTTCCAAGAACAGCTGCAGCTCGGTGCGACTGAGCTGCAGCTGGGGCTTGTCTGCGTGTCGCCACAGGGCCGCGAACAGTCCCTTGCTCAGCCGCTTGTGCAGAAGGCACACACCGGTGCCGTCGAAGAACAGCACCTTGCATCTGCGACGATCGCGGCCCAGGAACAAAAATAGATCGCCGGCCAGCACGTCGTGGCCCATCTGCTGCGTCGCCAGCGCCCACAGCCCCTCGAAGCCGCGGCGCATGTCCACCGCCTCGCACCAGGCGAACACGCGCGTGCCGGGCCCTAGCGGCGTCATGTCAGGCCCCGCAGCAGCACCACCAGCTCCTCCAAGCTCAGGCCGCGGACCTGATAGCCGCCGGGGGCCCGGAGCGTGTACCGCTTCTCGGCAACGCCGTCGGGGACCCGCACCATCTCGGCGGTCACCTGCACCGGTCGCAGCAAGGACGCCGCGGGCGCGAAATCCTGGGGCTCCGAGGAGCGAGCCTGGGCGAGCTTCCCCATCCACCGTCGCAGCCGGCTCACCGACAGGCCCAGCTTCTGGCTACATTGCTCCACCGTCTCGCCCTTGAGCTGCCGGGCCCAGATGTAGCCGACAATGCGAGCGATCAGCGCCGGCTCGTAGTGCATGGGCCGGTGCGGGTAGGCCTTGTAGTGCTGCATGTGAATCTCGGCCAGCTTCTGGGGAAAATCGTCGTCGTCGTCCATGGTGCATTCCTCCTTGGGGATGCACCGACGCTTTCATCTTCGACGGACGATTACACGACGGGGGACGGCGAGGATTTACGGCCGATCGGTGCTCGGGCCGGCGACTCAGTGATCGGAGCACACTGATGCCTTCGACCTTCACAGCATTGGCATGCAAGCACGTCGATGGCGAAGGTGCGCCGCAGGAAGTCCGGTCCAAGCGTTGAGTAGCGCGCGCAGAGAGGGTCTTGCCCTGCGGAGTCTGCGACGTGATCTGCGGAGGCTTGTGCGGCTCGCCCTTGGATGCGAGCTCCATCGAGGAAGGAGTACCAGGACGATCCGGGCGCAATGCTTGCTTTGGGA
>DAORCZ010001103.1:0-2949 GCA_035345735.1 Pseudomonadota bacterium
TCCTTGGGGTTGTACATGTAGACCTGCACCGTGCCGGTGCTGGCTTCGACGACGTGGGCATTGGTCACCACCAAGCCGCTGCCATCGACGATCGCACCACTGCCAATGCTGTAGCCATCGCGCAGCGGGATGACGATCAGCACCGTCGCCGGCGCGAGCTTGGTGAACAGCTCTTCTTTGCTGAGCGTCTTGAGCTTGCCCGCCTTGCCGGCCTTGCCCGCCTTGCCGGCTTTGCCCGCCTTGCCCGCATCGTCAGCGACTTTCTTCGCCAAGCCGACGCCGCCGTCCACCGTCGCCGCCAAGAGCAGCGCCCCCAGCGCCCAGCTTGTCACCTTGCTCCCCGCGATGCGCTTCCCTGCACGTGTTGTCACGGTCTACCTCTAGAGACAGCCCGCGATCATTGTATCGCGATCCTCCCCGGGGCGGGGGCAGGCTCGCTGCCCGGCTCAGCGTCCGGGGGGCGGGGCCAGCCAACGCCGGCGGCCGGGGTTCTACACGCCGGCCGGCGGGCCTTCGATCTAGCCCTCTCCCACCCCCGCGCACCGTCGCTGCTCACCCAGGCTGCCGGGAGGCTGGGCCCGCGAGAGCGACTCTGATAAAGTGAGCTCTGATGGCATTTCTGCGCGCACGCGCATCTAGAGGGATCTATATGCAAAAGTTGTCAGTCGGTCCGCTTGGGGGCAGCGCGCCTGTCCTGTGGGCAGCGGCACTCGGTGTACTGGGACTTATGGGCTGTGGCCCCGGACCGCTGCGCAACCTGCAGCGCGGCTGCGATCAGGGCAGTGGCACCGCCTGCTTCAAGCTCGGCGTCGCCTACTACGAAGGCAAAGACGAAAAGGGCACCGCCGTCGATCTCGACTACAGCCGGGCCCGCAAGGCCTTCGAGCAGTCCTGCGCGCGCGACAACGGCACCGCCTGCTACAACCTGGGCTACATGCTGCTCAAGGGCGAAGGCGGCCAGGTCGAAAAGTCGCGCTCCGTCGAGTACTTCAAGAAGGGCTGCGAGCTGGGCGACAACACCGCCTGCACCAAGGGCGCGCAGGCCTACCGCGAAGGGACCGGCGTACCCAAGGACATGGACAAGGCCCTGGCCCTGGCCAAGCTGGGCTGCGATCGCGGCGAAAAAGAGACCTGCGAGCTGCAGAAGACCCTGGCCACCACGCCCGACGCCAACGGCCTGACCGCCGAGGTCAAGGGGCTGATCGAAGGCTGCGATGGTGGCAACGCCGATGCCTGCTTTGAAGCCGCTGTCCGCTTCGACGATGGCAAGGGCGTGCCGCAGAACAAAGAGCGCGCCGCCGTCGCTTACAAGGTCGCCTGCGAGAAGGGCGATCTGCGCGGCTGTCACAACCTGGGCGTCATGCAGATCGATGGCGAAGGCATCCCGCGCAACGTCGGCAACGGCTTCCGCCTGCTGGATCAGGCCTGCACCAAGGGCCTGCGCAAGAGCTGCGAGGTCCTGGTCGGCAAGCTGCAGCGCGCCTGTATGCAGGGCAACGACGCCGACGCCTGTACCGTCATGGGCCGCTTCCTGATCAAGGGCGATAAGGGCATGGAATCGAACATCACCAAGGGGGTGGAATTCCTGCGCCGCGGCTGCAAGATGGGCGACAAGGACGGCTGCGAAGATCTCAAGAAGCTCGGGCTCGACCCCAACTAACCCCCTGCCCTCTCCATCTTGCGCGGATGACTGCTTTCGGCGAACCAGGCCGACGCCGGCTGCCCTAACATGGAAGCTGTGAGCCTGCGGCGCTCTCTGCATCGCCTGTCCCGTCTATCGGCGCGAGGATCTGCCCCCGCGTCGGGGGATGCAGGCCAGCCCACCGCGGCAGGCGCCCTGGGTCTGCCGACCGCGCGCACGACGTTCGTTGCGCTGCTGTTCCTTTCGATCGTCTACCGGCTGCGCCTGGGCCTGACGCTGGGCGATACCTTCGCCAGCGAAGTGCCGCAGCCGCTGCGCGCCGTCCTGCGTCAGCTGGGCGCCGACACGCTGTTTGGTCTGGGGGTCGCGGCGCTGGTCTTTCTGATCTGTCAGCTCGTCGGGGTCTGCGGTCTTTACACCCCAACTGGGCGAGCGGCAGGCTGGCTGCGGCGGCTCGGCTACCTGGGGCTTCTGCCGCTGCTCGTCTTGTGCGGCGTGCTGGCGCAGACCCAGCATGGCGTGTTTTTCTCGACGGGAAATGGCCTGACCGCCGAGCTCCTGCGCGAGTCTTTGGAGTGGAACGCGCTCAAAGAAGTCATCTCGCTGTTGTCGCCGCTTGAGCACGCGATCATCTTCTGCCCGCTGCTTGTCTTCCTGCTGCTCGCGCGCTTGCCGGGCGGGCTGCGACGACCGATTGAGCGGGGCGGGCTGGCGCTCGGAGGGCTCGCGCTGTTGCTGGCCGTCGTCTCGCCGGCGGCGTCGTTGCCCGAGGCGCTGCTGCATCATCCAGTGGCCTTTGTGCTGGTCGATCTGGCGCATCACGGCCGCAGTCGATCTCTCTTGCCCGAGGCCAACGCCGCCGCCACGCGCGAGGGGCAGACGCTGGATCCAACGGCGCTGCTGCCCACCGGCGATGGCGCAGCCGGCGCGACCGACGACGGCGAGGACGACAAGGACGCCGCCTGGCTGCTGCGCGATGGCGAACAACTGCCCAGCATGGCGCTGCACACGCCGCCGTTTGTCAGCGATGACAAGCTGCCGAAGAAGAACCTGCCTGCCGCCGCTGGCAAGCGCCCCTATCACATCCTGTACATCGTGATGGAGAGCACCGGCTTCGACCTCGCCCTGCGCTCGCTGGGTGGCGCGGCGACCGGGCGCAGCGACGACGTGGCGATGCCGTTTCTGCGCTCGCTGTCGAGCCAGGGCTACTTTCTGGCCAACCACTACGCCTCGGGCAACTCCAGTCCGCGCGGCATCTTTTCGCTGCTGTCCGGCCTTTACGTAATGCCCGAAGTGGCAATTTTTGA
>DAORCZ010001104.1:0-2947 GCA_035345735.1 Pseudomonadota bacterium
TGCCGCTGATCACCGGAACGCTGATGGTGAGCACGTTCGCATTCGGCGGCTATCTCGCGTTTGCGGCCAACCAGAAGCAGGACGCGAAACGCGTCTGGGCGGCGATTGAAGAATCGGACCAGCGTCACGATTGGCAGTCCCTTATGGCCAAAACGCGGAGCGCGTTAGACCGAAATAATCTCAGCGATGAACAGCGCACGCAGGTTCTTGCTTTACACAAAAAGGCGCAGTCCGAGATCGAAGCCCAAGCCGCCGTCAAAAGCTTGATGAAGATCAGCAACTATCGAGATGCGGCGGCCCAGCTTAAAGCCATTGGGGCGGACTCGTCCTATCGCGCGGCAGCCGAAGCGCGAGTGCGCCTGCTGCGCGACGAGAGGGTCGCCGAGCTCGCCCGGGAGCTGCAAGACGCAGCGGCCCGGCATGAGTGCGGGACTTGGCAGAACAAGCTGCCGCAGCTGCGCGAACTGAGCCCAGCCGACGAGGCGGAGCAGGCCAAGGCGGGCTGTGTGGCAGCAGAGAAGCCCACGCCACCGCCGAACAAGCCGGGGTCGGGAGCATCGGCGATTACCGACAAGCCAACGCTGTCGCAGGAAGCCAAGATGCTCCAGCGGGCAGAGGAGGCGCTGGGCCGGGGCAACTACGACGAGGCGCTTAAGCAGGTGGCCAGCGGTCTGCTCAATACGCTGGAAGGGACCGAGCGGGCGCGGCGCTTTGTGGTACGCGGGAAAGCGGCTTGCGTATTGCGCCAGCGCTCGCTGCCCGAAACCGATCGGCGACGCGGGCTTGTTGCTGATTACAATGTCGCGATCAATCAGCTACAGCAGATGGGGAGTTCCTATGAAAGATACTATCAGGAACTGACCCGATTTTGCCAAAAGACGGCCGAGTCACGCAAGGTGATCGCCGGCCGGATTGCTAAATAATGTTGAAACATAAACGGGATAAGAAGGACAAGTCATGAGCACCGTGTATGTGAATCAATCGACTAAGGTATCGTCCAGGCGCGAGCGTCGGGGAGCCCAGCGTGCGGTCCGGCGATGGGGGAGGGCTGCGTGGCTCTTGGGCGGACTGGCGCTGCTCGCGGGGCTGGGTCTGCTTTCGCCGCGCGCTGCCCAGGCCGCTGAGCCAGGGGCGGCACGGCTGGTCTTTCTGGGGGCGTTTCAGCCGGGGCGGGCCGGCGACCCGGTGCCGCACGAGGGGCTGAGTCGCGGCGTGCTGCGCGGCCTGGAACTCTTGGTCGAGCCGCATCGCCAGCCCCGGCGCCCACTGCCCAGCGAGACGCGGGGCTGTCGGACGCTGGAGTGCTTGGTGCAGTTTGCCAGCGACAATGAGGCCGATCGGCTCCTTTTGGCCGACGCGACGCTGCTTACCCCGGCGCTGTCGACGGTGCGCGTGGTGCTCTTCGATGCGCGGAGCCAAAAGACGGTCGATACGACGGTCCGCTGCGAGTCCTGCGACGACGAGCGCCTGGTCCAAACGGTCAGCGCCGAGGTGCGCCGCTTCGTCGAGCAGTATCCCGCGGGGGCGACTATCGATAACGGCGTCCGGCCGCGCAGCCCAGAGGTCCTGGGTCCCGATAGCGCCGAGTTGGGTGCGTGTCGCTCGGCTCTGCAAACCTGCGAGAAAAACCAGGGCAGTGGACGCAGCCAGGCCACCCGGCGCTTTCTGACCGGCGGCTTCGGGGCTCTGCTCCTGGTCGGAGCCATCACCACCGTCACCTTCGCGGCGCTGGCGGGCTCGGGCAATCAGCTCTGTGTCTTGCCGGTAGATAACACGCAGCGCACCTGCACCACGGCGGCCCGGATGGCGGTGACCTCGGGCGCGCTGTCGCTGATACCGGCCATCGGCCTGACGATTACGCTCGCGCTGCCGAATGGGAAATAGCGGCGCAGCCCTGAACCACGACGAAACACACGGATGGACACCATGAAATCGACTCTTCCTTGGACTGCTTCTCTCGGTGCGCTGCTGCTGCTTCACGCCTGCTACTCCGAGCCCAATGGTGGCGCTGGCAGCGAGCCGCCGCCGTCCGACGTCGCCGACATGAGCTCGCCGGGGACCGCCCCGGCCAGCATGAAGTCGCTGCGCATCACCGGCCTGCTCAGCACCAGCACCAGCCCCGGCGTCCTGCATATCGACGGCGACAACCTCAGCGGCTGGAACTACAAGCTGTGCGGCGCCAGCAGCGCGCTGCCGTTCAAGGGGACGGCCAGCGCCAGCGCCGTCGAGCTCTTGGTCAAGCTCGACGAGCTCAACAGCCTGTCGCAGAACAGCACCGCCTGCGTCCTGCCCTATCGCGCGGACGGACAGATGGGCGAGCCGCGGCTGGTTCCCTGGTACCTCGACGACCCGATCGCGTTCATGCCCAAGTCGCCGGTGACTGCCAACCTGCCGCGGCTCAGCATGGTGCCGGAAAAAGGCGGTCTGACCCAGCAGATCGTCGCCAACAGCGAGCACTCCGTGCTGTTCAATGGCGTGAGTCTAAGCGTCGCAGCGACGGACTATATTCGCGATTTTACATTGGTGGATATAAATCGAGACCAAGTCGCGGATTTCGTCGTTTTAACCATCGATCCCAAAAATAGCGGCATCACACAGTATGCCTTGAATGCCTATTACTGGCTTGGCAAGGCCGATGCGCCCCTGGACCCTGCCAAGGGCGTCAAGATCCCCCTGGCGCAGGTCGTGCCCGATCCCCAAGAAGCCAGCTGCACCGTCGAGGATGCTAGCGCGCGGATGGCAGTGCTCGATTTGAACGGAAATGGCAAGGTTGATATCACTGCGCAGTGGCGTTGCCCTGGGGTGCCGGGCGCAAATAATGGTCTGGGGCGCTGGTCGGCGGTCTACGCAACCTTGCAATAAACGCTGGGGCGTCTTTCGCGGTGCCGTCGTAAGGGGAGGTCGTCTGTGTTGAAGAATATGGCGCGATGGGGGGCGGGCTTGCTCT
>DAORCZ010001105.1:0-1342 GCA_035345735.1 Pseudomonadota bacterium
GCGCGAGGAATTTTCCGAGCGCGACTACACGCCGGCGATCCTGGTCGGCATCTGCGACAGCATCAAGCCCGACGTACAGGCCCTGGGCCGCGAGCTGATCAGCCGCTACTTCCAGAGCGAAAATGGTCCCGAGTATCTGCTCAAGCTCAGCGAGCATCCCTCGACGGATCTGCAGCTGTTTGCGACCAACTATCTAGAGACCTACGCCGGCTCGCAGATCGATCGGCTGCGGGCGCTGCGGCACTACTTCGTGAGCGTGCTGTCGCGCGTCAATCAGGCGCGACTGGCCAAGGCGCGGGTGCACGCCTTCCTGCGGGCCGAGGCGCTCAAAAGTGCCGAAGCGGCTGCGGTCGTCGTCGAGATCCTGACGCGAGTTTCCGCAACCGCGGCGATCGGCGAGCGAGCCCGCGCCATCGAGTCGCTACTGGCGATTGCCGTGGTGCATCCGACGATCCCGTTGCCGATCTCGGTCCGTCCGCCACCACGACGGGACAAGACCGCAGCCAGCGGGGGGAAAGGCCGGGCAGGGGAGGGACGCGGTGCAGTTTAACTACGCCTACAAGGGCAAGTCGGCGGTCGACAACCGTCACCTCGACGCCACGCAGATGTCGTTTGCGCCCGACCTCAAGCGCGAGCCGACCTACTTTTCCGGCGAGCTGAAAAAGAGCATCGAGTTCCGCGAGGCGATCAGCGCGCTGCACGACGTCGTCGTGTCGGACCTGCGCTTCCATCCCAAGGACAAGACGGAATACAAGGCCTGGGCGGCGCAGCAGGAACAGCTGAACTGGCAGGAAGTCGCGGGCCGACGGCGCGAAGTTGCCGAGCGCATCCGCGGCCTGCAGACCGAGCTAGAAGAGCTAACCCGGCGCAGCGCTAGCCGCATGGCGCCTTTCTATCAGGCGCGACGGCGCTACTTCGAGTACCTGTACGAAAAAGATCGCGACGCCTGGTTCGTCCTCGATCCCGTCATCACCGTGCACCCCGACGAGATCTTCTTTGAGTGCTTCAGTCAGGACGAGTCGAGCTACGGCCGCCTGGGCGCAAGCTACGAGGTCTTTCAGGGCATCGGTGAGTTCGCCTGCGGCACCACCAACATCGACTACTCGGCGGCGCTGTACGACGAGTTTCAAAAAGTTCGCACCTACAAGAGCACCAAGCTCTGCGTCGATCCCTCAGGTTTCGACGTCAAGACGAGCGGCGAGGCCGACTTCCGCGAGGTGAAGATCGATCTGCCCGATAGCTGGGTGCGCGGCTTCCTGCAGGTCAACTCGGCGATGTCGCTGCCGGCGACGAGCTTTGTGCTGCATCCGATGGATGTGCACAACCTGTGCTTCGTGCTGCG
>DAORCZ010001105.1:1442-2946 GCA_035345735.1 Pseudomonadota bacterium
TGTCGTTCACGCTGGGGCTCTCGGGCTGGACCGCGAACGACTGGTCGGCCTCGGGCAACTTCGATCTCATGGCCCCGCGCGCCGATGTCGATGAGCTGACGCGGCGGCGGGTCTTCGATGGCCTGCGCGAGAGCTACCTGGCTCGGCCGGATGCGCTTGCGGAACGGCTGGGCCTCGATCGCGCCATCGTGCTGGGCGCGCTTTCGGCCTACACGCAGGCCGGTCGCGCCATCTTCGATCTGAACAAGGGCGTCTATCGCCTGCGCGAGCTTTCGCGTGAGCCGCTGCCGATGGATGCGCTGCGCTTTGCCAACCCGCGGGAAGAGAGCGCGACGCGCTTTGTCGTCCAGTACAAGTCGGTGCGACTGTCGCAGAACACGGTCGATGCGGCCGGCGTGCTGACCCTGCGCGGCCAGGTGAAGGACAAAGAAAAGCGTCTGGATTCGTCGTTGATTATCGACGCCGATGAGCGCATTATTCGAGGGGAGTGCGCGTGCAACTTCTACCAGCAGAACAAGCTGTACAAGGGGCCGTGCGAGCACATGCTGGCGCTGCGGATGCAACATCGCCGCAGTCTGGCGGGCTCGGCTTCGTAGTCGCGTAACGCTGTCGTCAATTTGATCGGTTTCGTCAGTTTCTAGGGGGGGAGGAGCAGGAGGCTCTTCTTGCAATCGGGCGGTGGATCGCCGTCCATGCAGCATGGTTGGGTATGCATCACGGGTCCGCTCTTTACTGTGCGGGTCTGGGCCTGGTGTCCAAATTGCGGTTTGGTTTCCGGATAACCAATGTTCGACACCAGGCCCGCCCCGCTCGAGTTGAGACGGCCCAGTCCTCGGAGGTCTTCGAAGTCGGCCCTCCTGCTCTCCCCACCCTAGATCTTCACCAGGTCTTCGCCGCCGTCGGCTCTGCTTCGGGACTTCGCCATGGCTGATCCGCCTCGCACACGCCAAGAACTGTATGAACGCATCGCCTCCAGCTCGAAGGACGAGGTGGTGCTGGACGAGATGGTTCGGCTGGGCTTCTGGCCGCGCGACGAGCGCCTACCCGACGATCCCGCCGCCGAGATTCGTCGTCGAGGAGAGCTGGGTCGCGAGCTGGAGCGACTGCGCGCGCAGAACCGCCACCTGTACAACGAGCAGGCGCTGATCAAAGAGCTGCGCAAGCGACGCCTCGCCGAGTCGAAGCGCAAGCAGCAAGAGACCAAAGAGCGGCGCGAGCGTGAGCGGAAAGAACGCGCTGAGGCCTGGCGGGCCGAGAAGGCGCGCTCCATCGTCTATCTGGGCGAGGGCGTGTCGGCTGGGTTGGGCCAGGTCGCAGGCAAAGACGATCGGCTGCGCGCGGCCGGGCTGCCGATCTTCCACAGCGCGCTCGATTTGGCCGGTGCGATGGGGCTGACCGTCGGCGCTCTGCGCTTTCTGTGCTTCGCGCGCAAGACCGCGACGGTGACGCACTACGTTCGCTTTCGCATTCCCAAAAAGACGGGCGGCGAGCGCTTGATCTCGGC
>DAORCZ010001106.1:0-2946 GCA_035345735.1 Pseudomonadota bacterium
GAGCCGGCGCTGCTCTGGGGGCTGCTCGGCGATCTCCTGCGGGCGCCGCTGTGGCTACTCGGGCTGCTCGTTGGGCGGGCCCGCCTGTCCGACGGCCTGCGACCGCTGCTTCGTCTTGCGACCTTCGCCACGGCAGCGCGCATGACCACCGCCTTGATCATGCTCAACTTGGCGGTCTTCACTGCTGAGGTCGTGGCGCGGGCGAGCGGCCTCTCCGATCGCGAGCTTTTGCACCTCTTCGCTCTCCATCCTGGAGACCTACGCGCTGGACACTATCTACCGCTCGTTCTGCACGTGTTTGCGCATGGCAGCCCAACGCATCTTCTGGGCAACATGCTGGCCCTCTTTGTCTTTGGTCGCGTCGTCGAGCGCCACCTCGGGCCGGCGCGCGTGCTGCTTGCGTATGGGCTGGCCGCCTTCGTCTCGACGAACGTCTCGCTCTTGGCCCAGCTCTTGTTTCCGGCGCTGAGCGGAGGCCCACTGCCCACGCTAGGAGCCTCGGGCGCTGTCGCCGGCCTGGTGGCGCTGGGCGTGCTCCTGCAGCCGCTCTCGATCACCTTTGAGGCCCTGATCCCGCTGCCGCTGTTTGCGGTCGGCTGGCTGGCCATGGCCGCCGATGTGCTGTCGCTGTGGCGAGCGGCCAGTGGCCAAGCGCCGACCATCCTGAAAGGGCAGGCAATCGCGACGGCCAGCGTCGATCATCCGGCGCATCTCGGCGGTTATCTTTCAGCCTGCTTGTTCTACTTCCTGCTCGATCGGCCGGGGCGGGCCCGCGCGCGCACGGGCCTTTACATCAACCTCGTGTCAGCGGCCCTGGCGATCACGGTGTGGAACGTCTGGCTGCGCCGCTGAGCCGGCTCAAAAATTGTAGCCGCCGCTAAACAGCAGCTGATAGCCACCAGCGACCGCGGCGGTGTTGAAGAAGATCGGCACCGCCACGGGGGTAAACGCTAGGTTGATGCGGGTCTTCAGCACGTACTTCAAGCCCGCCTCGGGCGCGACCAAGCCAAAGTGATTCACCGTCGTCACTTCCACAGAAGTGGAGACACCGTTGACGACGGTGGTGTTGGTCGACTTGTCGATCGACAGGCCATAGCCCGCCGTTGCCCGCACAAACAAGAAGAGGCCGCGCACCACCACCGGGATGTCCACGTGCACGCCGACCGGGAACATCAGGCTGTAGCCACTGCCCAGGGTGAAGGCCGGTGCGATGACCAAGTAGACGTTGCGGCTGCGCGTCACCGCCACGCCAAAGTCGGGGCGCAGCGTGAAGCCAAACGGCAGCACGTTTATGGCGTTGTTTCCCAGACCGGTCAGATCGACGGCGAAGATCGGAAAGCTCAGCCCCAGCGACACGTTGAACATGTAGCGGCCGGCCTTCGCCTCGGGCGCCGGCGGCAGTGTCAGCAGATTGGTGTCTTCGGCGGGCCCAGCACTCTGCCGCGCGGCATCAGCGACCAACGCCGGAGGCTTGCTAGCTGCCTGCGTCTCGACGCGCAGCGCGGTCAGGTAGCGCTCCACCTCGGCCTTGCGCTCGGGCGAAAGCTCAGCCTCAGTTCGCAGATACAGTTCGTAGGCTTCCGCCGCTTCCTTGTACTCGCCAATGCGGCGCAGCAGCTGACCCAGGTTGTAAAGCAGTCGAGGCAGCGGATTGAGCGCATAGGCGACGACGAATTCTTTCGCCGCTTGGCGAAGCAACCCCAGCTTGTAGAGCGTCATGGCTCGCTGGTAGTGCTCTTGGAAGTCGCGATTCTCCTCGGCAGCAACGGCCGGCCGGGCTCCCCCCAGCAGCCCCAGCAGCAGCACCGCGATGAGCAGTGTCCGCATCGGGCGCCTACTTGATGAGTTCGATGTCGGCATTCTGCGTCACCTTGGACCCTTTGCCCCGCTTGCTCTTGCCGCCCTCGCGCTTGCTGCGAGCATGGGCCTTGTCTTCTTCGCGCCGGCTTGCGGTGCTGCTGCCAGCGACGGAGGTGGCGGGCGGGGTGGGCAGGGCGGCCAAGGTCACGCTGACATCGCGGGACGCCGCCCGATCCAGCACCAGGCTGCCCTCGCGATGCCCGGGCAAGCGCAAGAGCAGGGTCTCTTGCCCCGTACCGCGCGGCTCTTCCAGTCGCAGCGGGGTCTGTCCCAAGACTTTTTGATCCCGCTCCCGCACCACGGTGGCTCCCGTCGGGGTGCTATCGACCTGCCATAGGACTGCAGCGCCCACCGTCGCCGCAGGTGGCGTCTGGGCAGGCTCGCGACGATGCCCAAGCTGTGTCCAGACCAGCCCCGCCGCAAGGATCAGGATCGCCCCCGCCAGCGTCGCTACCCGCGTCAGACGAAGCGGCCCAGAGGTTACCGAGCCCGCCGCGCGACTGAGCGTGTTGGTGTGGCGCTCACCATCCGGCGTCATCCCCGGTGGACCTACCACCAAAATCCCCGACGAGCGCTTGCTCAGCTGCGAGCCACTTACGATCGGCAGCTGCATCGACTGCGCGGCTGGATAGCCAGCCTGTTCGTTGAGGAATTGCAGGACCTCTGCGGTCGCCGGTCGCCCCTCGGGGGTCTTGGCCAGCATGCGATCGACAAACGCTGAAAGCTCTGGCCGGATGCCCGGGTTGACCTGAATGAGCGAGGTCGGCGTGCTGTACATGTGCATCGCCAGCATCTCGGCGTCGCTCTCGGCCACAAACGGCGGCTGGCCGATGAGCATCTCGTAGAGGATCACCCCCAGCGCGTAGACATCGCTGCGCTCGTCGACGTTGCTGACGTTGCGGCACTGCTCAGGTGACATGTAGCCGGGCGAGCCCATCAGCGCACCCGTTCTCGTCTCCGGCTGACCCGGGACACTGCCCTCATTCAGCTTGGCAATGCCGAAGTCCAAGACCTTGACCCGCTCGCCCCCCGGCATATCGGGATCGGCCACGATCATGATGTTGGCGGGCTTCAGATCCCGATGAA
>DAORCZ010001107.1:0-2942 GCA_035345735.1 Pseudomonadota bacterium
CCGAGTGTTGGCCCAGACGCACCGTGAGTTCCACCACCCGACGCCGCAGTGCTTCCACCTCGCCCTCCAACTCCGCGATCCGCACGTCCTTGGCTGCCCCTTGGGCCTCCAATTCGGCGATGCGGCGTTCGAGCTTCACGGCTCTACGTAGATCACATCCGGCTGCGCCTGTCGATCGGGAATCCGTAAGGGCCCGAAATGCTCCAGCCATCAAGGACCCTGAACGGTTACCGTCCGTCTCCGACGGGCACTAGGTCGTGCTTGGCCTGATGGGTGGAGTAATCCACGACCGACACGTCATGGATCACCAAGGCGCGGGCCTGGGGAGCGAGAAGTTGGGCCAGGCCCTGGCGGCAAGGTTCGAACAGGGCGGGGATGGAGAGCTTGTCGTTGTTGAAGAAGCGGAAGGCCCCGATGGTGTCCGCCCAGGGCATGGCGCCTCCTGCCCCGGGGACGCCGTGGGTGCCGCTCATCTGGCCTTGGAGCATGGCATTGGTCAGCGTCAGTGCCCGCGCATTGCGGCGGGGATCACCCAGGGGAGCGCTGTTGATCAGTTCGGCGAGGTGTAGCATAGCGCTACAGGGGTAGCCATTGGAGGTCTAGCGGCAGTCTCCTGACTATTTCTGGCGCTGACGCTCCCTCCGTCGCATACGTAAATCCCGAGGTCTCTATTTTGTAGGACCTAACATCAAAATCTCGTCGAGACCTAGCGCGCGCGCCAACTCAAGCTGCCGTTCCGTCGCTGCTGGTGAAACCTCCCGCTGGGCCGCGAGCTTGCGCAGCAACGGGGAGGCGTCGCAGCCATAGCTCACGCGCGCCAGGCGTAACTCGGTCAACTCGTAGAGCGCCTCGCCCACGGTCGAGTCCACGCCTGCGAGGCGTAAGCGGCGAACCAGCAGGCGGCACAGCAACAAGCTCAGGACCGCGATGAAGGAGTGCACTCGGAGCATGGGGTCGGTCCAGTGCCGCAGCGGCGTCGCCGCCGACCACTGCGGATCCTTCAACTGCCGAAAGGCATCCTCGACGTGGCTTTGCTCCCGAAGCGCCTCCACGATCGCCTCGACGCTCCAGGACGCGCGGTCCGTAATGATCACGGTGCGTCCCAGCCGGTGGCGCTCCAGATGCTGCCAGGCCGCTTGGTCGAAGTGGTACTGGAGTGTGGGTGCATCGTCGGTGCCGCCGACCACGACTGGGTACAAGTCCGCCATATGCTGGCGTGACAGCAAGACCGCGACGCGCTGGCGGACCCCGTCCCGGGTGAGCCAGTGCTGGCGAGCTCCCTGACCGCGCCGCTGACGAGAGAGCCGCTCTACGAGTGCCTGCAGCGACTCCTCAGCCTTCTTCCGGTCGCGGAGCAGACCGGGCACCTGCGCCTCATGCATCGGCTTGCTGTACACCGCGACGACGGTGCGGTGCTGGTCATAGACGACCGTGTCCAACCGCAGGGCCCAGCAGTCGCCCGACAGGCGGCCCGACAGCGGTGCCAGCGCATCCGTGGCCAGCGCGTCGGCGACCGGCGCATGACCCAGGGGCAGACGCGCGATGTAGTGCACTTGGTCGCGCTCCAGTCGTTCCACGGTCGTGCGCGACAGGTTCCCGCCATCGCACACGACGGTGGTCTGTGCGTTGGCCCCCAGCGCCCGCTGGCGCACCTTGAGGCGGCGCAGGAAGGATTCAAAGGAGCGCACATCTGCACAGTTGCCTGGATAGACGAAGGAAAGCAACGGGAGCCCGTCGTCAGCCGTCGCCAGGAGCCCCAGGCCCAGCACGCGCAGGTTGGTGCGCTTGCTCTTGGCGTGCCCGCGCCGGAGCAAGCGGCTGGCGTTGCTCGGGCCCGCGTAGCTGTCAAAATTGGTGGTGTCAAAGGCCAGCGTCGACAGGGACGGTTGATGCACGGCCAGCACCGCGGCGGTGATGCGCTCTTCGAGCCGCGCCAGGTCCGGCGCGCGCAGGGACGACAGGGCCTCGTGGACACGTCGAGCATCTAACCCCGCAGGATCCAGTGGCATGAAGTTTGAGAGGCCGCAGCCCTCGTACCACGCGCGCAACTGCTCACAACTCTTGCGCGCGGGCGGCGCAATCGCTCGCTGAATGGCTGCCGCAACGAACAACGCACCGTAGCTCACGGCGGCGTCGGAGCGACGCGAGCCCAGAGTCTTGTCAATGAGCGACAAAATGTCCAACGCCTGCGCTTCGGCCCACAGCGCAGCGCTGGCGCCCACCTCTTGAGCTTGGAACGTCGTCGGGAAGGACGCTTCGGTAGTCCCCGAAGCAGCGAGCACCTGAGCGAGCCGATCGGCTTTGCCGATATAGATGGTCTTGACGTTGGTGACACGCCCATTCTTGCGCCCTTTCTCGACGAGGTACCAGTACTTCTGCCCCTTGATGGTCTTGGTGATGAGCTGCATAGTTAGGTCCTACAATTTGCCAGATCTGGGCGCAAGACAATTCGTCTCTCCAGCCCGAAATGGGATCGAGTTCCCGTCGAGAAATAGATGTGAGTTGTTGGAGCGTTGAGCGGATGAGCGGAACGGGGCTACGCGCTAGTCAGGAGACTGCCGCTAGCTAGAGAGCCAGAGGCAGAGAGAAAAAACGAAGGAAGTCAAGCGGTTCTACGGGTAGCGGCTACAGATGCGGCTGCCAGCTTTGAGTTCTGTATAACTCAAAGGCATGAGCCCCCACTTGGTGGCAGACGAGCTGGGCCACGAATCCTTCGCCACTACTCGCGAGCACTACCTGGCGCCGGGAACCCTGGAGGCAGTGAGCCAGGAAGCCGTAACTTCGTTCTTCGTTCTTCGTTCTTGGGGGCGGGCCAGGCGGCGAAGCTTTTGGACCAGTTGGCGAAACGAGGGCTGGGCGTCGATGCCAACGGCAACCTCATCGATAGGAGCTTGCGGGCGCCGGAGCATAGTTGTAGGGTAAGCAAGGCTGCAAAAAAGCAG
>DAORCZ010001108.1:0-2942 GCA_035345735.1 Pseudomonadota bacterium
AGATCCAGCTCCAGGGTCGAGAGGCCCGCCCCGACGTGATACGGCTTGCCGTTCGGCGCGGTATTGCCGGCAAAGGCCGGCGTCTTGGCCAGCGCCCCCGCCGGTCGGGTCGGTGCCGGACGGAGCGGAGCACAGGGGTTGCGCGCCGTCGAGACCGCCCCACCGAGCATGCCCATCGACAGGCCACTTGCCGGCGCCGCTTCGACATCGGTGTAGCTGCCCGCCGTGGCGTAAATATCCATGCCACCCGAGCCGCTGGGAACCAGGCTGCTGAGATCCATGCGGCCTTCGATACCTAGGAACTGCATGCAGGTGCCCTTGCGCATGCACTTGTTGCTCATGCAGCCCTGGTCGGCCAGCGACGAGCAGTCGTCCTTGGTCATGCACTTCTGACAGAACACGCCGGTCAGCGGGCCGGCGAGCTGCTTTTTGATCTGATCCTTCAGCGTGCCGAAGACCAGGTCCTTGAGGAAGTCGGCGATGTCGCACCCGATGCCGCCGCGGATATCGATGTCGTCCTTGTCGAGGTCCTGGATATCCAGGGCACCGGTGTCGAAGTCGATGTTCGCGAGCTTGGTCTCGCCATTGGTGCGGGCCACCACCGGCAGCACAAGGCCGATGTCCGGCCTGCCTTTACGCGTCGTGTCGAGTCGTAGATCGCACTTGCCGACGACGGGGATCTTCACCTTGAAGTCAGGATCGGCCTTGAGCTTGGTGCGGATCGTCACGCGCAGCGTCGAGGGCGGCGCGGGATCGATCTTGAGCTGCTGAAAGCCGAAGACAATCTTGCACATCTGGCCGCAGCAGATCTCGGTGCTGCCACCGCACTGCGACGGAAACGGGATGCCGGTCGGCGGCAGCAGGGCGTCGATCAGCACCTTGGCGTTGGCTTCGATGAAGTCGAACAGGCCCTTGGTCAGGCGCAGCTGCACCGCGCTATCGGCGCGTTTATCGACGGGGAAACCGCCTTTGATCTTGCCCAACCCCCCGCCGCTGCCGCAGCCACCCCCGCCGCTGCCACTACAAGCGGCGAACAGAAAGACACAGATGCTCAGGATCGAGCCAAGTCGGAACCACGCACGCATGGGAGCCTCCGCCCGTTGCCGTTTCGTTGTCTACGCGAACGGCGGGAACGTAGTGCAAAGCCGCGACTCGTCTCAACTGCTTTTCGGCGGTACGACCATCTCGGCGGGCGCCGTGAGGCTTCGACCTAGGCGGCCACCCGGCGGGCGGCGATGGCGAAGTTAGCGACGCATTCCGGTGCCCTGCTGGAGCTCAATGCCGCGATTGCCGGGCAAGTCGCGGAAGACCTCGACGGAGCCCGCTCGATCGGGCCAGCGCACTTCGACCTCGTCGGGAGCGCAGGCCGCGCCCAGGCCAAAGTGCAGCACCGTGTCGTGCTGCAGTCCGAAGTGACCGTAGCCGCCGCCGATCTCCTGCACCTGGCTTTTGCCCCCCGCCCGCACCGTGACCCGCGCGCCGATCGCGGCCAGGTTGCTGCCCTCGGCCCCGCGCAGGCGAAGCTGCAGGAAGTTGCTGCTGCTGCCGACGTCGTTGCGATAGACGCGGACCTCTTGCGTCGCCGGGCACTTGGCATCGCCGCCACAGCGGAAGGTGCTGGTGGCGATCACCAGATCCAGGTCGCCATCGCGATCGATGTCGACCGCGGCAAAGCCATGCGCGTGATAGTGCCGCACCCCCGAATCGAGAAGCGGCGTGAAGCGACCATCCGCCTCCTGGTGAAACAGCGTGCCCCAGGTGTCGGGATAGTCGGAAGACGACAGGTAGATGTCTTTGCGCCCGTCGTTGTCGAAGTCGAAGAAGCCGACCTCCATGTCGCCTTCGTTCCAGCTGGGCGTGGTCATCGGCCGCACAAGCCCCGTCGCAGCGTTGTCGAGCCGGCTGAAGCGCAAGCCACCCGTCGCTGACAGATCGTTTCGGATCAGCTGAGAGGGATCGCTCGACTGCCCGATGTGCCAGTGCCGGATCTCGGCGTGCATCAGATCCAGGTCGCCGTCGTTGTCGATATCGCCGCAGGCCGTCGTGAAGGTATTGCCGCCGTTTCTGGCCGGCTGGTCGTCAAACCCCGGCGTCCAGGCATAGCGCGAGCAGTTGATGCGCGGCGCTGGCGTGTCCATCGGACAGGTCCCTGCGTGCTCTTTGCAGTAGCAGAGATAGAACTGGTTATCGCTCTTGTAGCTGACGTTGTCGTCGGAGGCGACCGGCGTCTTAAAGCCGATCTCGCGAAACGTGCCGTCGCCTTGATTGCGCCACAGCTCGTTCCAGCCGCGGCCATACGCGCTGACTAGCAGATCCGGCCAGCCGTCGTTGTCGACGTCGCAGGTGGTGCCGCCATAGGCTGCACGACGGTTCTCGCCCGCCAGGTACTTGCTCTCGTCGAGCCCAATGCTCGGCCGCATCACCCCGGTCGAGATGCTGACATCACTGAAGCGCCCACCGCCCAGCCCGCGATAAAGATAATTCCCCGCCCCCTCGATGCTGTTCGGGTCCGGGTCGTACCAAGTGGCCAGGAACAGGTCGAGCACACCGTCGCGATCAAAATCGACAAAGCTCGGCCCCGCCCCCGGCAGCGCCTTGCTCTGCAGGTCCGAAAGCGGCGCCAGGCTGAAGTGCGCCTGCCCATCGTTCAGGAATACCTCGTTGCGATCGTCCGCTGCCGGTGCCTTGGCCGTGCCGTCCTGGTACGCCACCGACAAGATGTCGAGATCGCCGTCGTTATCGACATCGCCGAACACCGCCCCATGGCTGATCCGCCCCACCGCCTTGCCATCGCGGCCATCACGAAACCCCGACTCGTCCGTGTGATCGACGAAGTGCCCATGGTCATTGATCAGCACCCGCCGCATATAGTTCGGCGCCTGATCCCGCACATTCGTCCCGGCATGCACCACCAAATCCGGCCAGCCGTCGCCGTTTAGGTC
>DAORCZ010001109.1:0-2937 GCA_035345735.1 Pseudomonadota bacterium
CGGCCTCGGCGCGATCGAGAGCGGCCTCGACCTGCCGCAGGCGCAGCGCTTCCTGCGCCCCCGGAGCGTTGACTTTCGAGCCGCCCTTCCCCGGGTCCGCGGTGGCCTTGTCAGGGCAGGGGCGCTGGCGGATGGCGACCGAGCGGGCGTGGCTGGGCTCGATGCGCAGCACAGCCCGCAGCTCGTGCTCAAAGTCGGCGCACTTACCAAGCTGGCGGAAGAACTCTGCTTTGCTAAGATGGGTATCGGCATAAATTGGAAAAATTTGATTATATATATCGCGAGTCATTGGGTGAAATACAGAATCTTTGGGCAGGTCATGATAGGCGGATAGAGCCTGCTCGTATTCCCCGCCCACCGCCGCAGCGGCAAAATTCTCGTAGCTCAGTTGATTTTGAATCTCGCGGATGGCCTGCGTTTTGCGGTAGGTGACGGCCGGCCGGATCCCGCTGGGCAGTCGTCCGTCGCGCAGCAGCAGGTCGGTTTTCTGGATTGCGGCGGCGAACTGTCGCCCCTCCAGATCCTGGTAGATGGCCAAGAGCTTCGCCTGGTAGTCGGGGAGGGGGTCTTGCGGTGGCGGCAGGTGCGGCTTGGCGATCCAGGGCCGCGGCTCCGACCGCTGCATGGCATAGAGCCCAACCAGCAGCGCCACCACCAGCAGGCCCGAAAGGGCGCCAATCAGCCCCCGCCGCAGCGCCGTGAACGAGGACGAGCTACCGACCGGCCGCACGCTGGGCAAGGTCACTGACGCGCTGCGATCGATCGAGAGCGGGTTCAGCGCCGCCGCCAGCCGGGCACAGAATTCGTCGGCGGTGCGCGGGCGGTCCTCGGGATCGGGGGCGGTGGTCTGACGCAAGAGGACGCGCATCGCCTCGGAGCAGTCCAGCTGATCGATGACCAGCAGGCGTCGGTCCAGCACATCGCGCGACAGGTTGCGGCCCAGCACGACGAACACCGTCGTCATGCCCAGGGCATAGACATCGGCGCGCTGATCGATGCGGCTGGCATCCGCCATCTCTTCCGGCGCCGAAAACAGGAAGGTGCCCATCGCGCCGGTCCGCGTGCCGCCCGTCGTGTCCGCCGCCCACACCAGGTCAAAATCGGTCAGCCGGGCCGTGCCATGCCCGTCGAGCAGGATGTTCTGCGGCTTGATGTCCCGGTGCACGATGCCGCGGCCGTGGGCGTAGCTCAGCGCTTGGCCGACCTGCAGCAGCGCCGACAGGGCCACCATGCGATCGAGCTTGCCCTTGGTCACGGCGCGGAACAGATCGCCGCCCGACATCAGCTCCATCACGAAGTAGTGGAAGCCGTTGTGCTCGGCCGGCCCGTCGAGGACGCGGACGATGTGCGGGTGGTCTAGCTGCAGCATCTCGCGCGCCCCGCGCTCGAAGCGCTCGACGCGGTTCCCCTCGCTGCCTTGGTCGCTGTGCAGGATCTTGACCGCCACCGAGCGATTGTTGCGACGGTCAAAGGCCTTCCACACCTTGGCGAAGCCGCCGCTACCGATGACTTCGATCAGGCGGTAGCGATCGCCCAAGACCTCGCCCTCGGCAAGCTGCGAGCCCTGCCGCTGCTCGCGCTTGAGGCGAACGATTTGCTTGTCGACCTCCAGCGTCCCCTGTCCCGCCTGCAGCCGCTCCTCGCGTTCGAGGTACAGCAGCTCCAGCTTGTTCCACAGGTGGCGCGCCTTGCGCTCGGCATCGCTGCGCGGCTGGGCCAGCAGCTGATCGATGCTGCCGAGGGCGCTGCTGTCTTTTTGGAAGTGCTGCCGCAGCGCCGCCACCAGCTCGGCCGGCGTCGCTAGCTTGAGCAGCAGGTTGGCCTTGTCCAGGCGATCCATGCCCGCCGCGAAGCGCTGACTCACATGCTCGAAGTAATCAACACAGAAGGCGTTGAAGTCTGCATCGGTCCGCAGGAGCGCCTGAAGTAGACGCCGGGCCACCGAGCGATCGGGAAGCCCGTCGGAGCCCGACAGGGTACCGCTAGGACCTGGCGAAGAGGCAGAGTCGGCCACTTTCAACCATTATCGCAACCGCCGGGGCTCTCCGGCGGGAAAAACCGCGCTCGGTGAGCGGCGCGCCGCCCGATCTGCGGGCTAGCTCTGGCGAGAGAAGGCGCCCTGGTGGCCGCAGGCAATGACCCGTCGCAGGCCCGACTCAGTCATGCCCGGAAGCGTCGCGACCAGGGCCAGCTCCGAGGGGGCATCGGTGGCGGACAACAGCGTGTTGTCGGTGCAGACGCAGGCCGCGACGCCGTACGTGAGCCAGCGGGGCAGGGGATGGGCACTTAAGGCCGCAATCGCGCCGGTGTGCAGGTTGCTGGTCAGGCAGGCTTCGATCAGCACCCCGCGCCTAAGCACCGTGTCCAGCACTGCCGGGCTGTCGAGCAGCGTCGTGCCATGCCCGATGCGCTGGGCCTGCAGCCGGTCGATGGCCTCGGCGATCTCTTGCGGGGGGCGACCTTCGCCGGCGTGCACCGTGCGGCCCAGCCCCAGCTCTGCCGCGCGCGCAAAGGCTGGCGCGTAGTCGGCCATGCCAAACACCGGCGCCGGCCCCGGCCCCCCCGCCAGGTCGATGCCAACGACCCCAGGTCGGCTGGCTGCCGCCTCGACGAGAGACGCGAGCACACCCGGTGGCTCGCCGTACAGACCACACAGGATCAGCCCCGCCCGTCCGTCGATCCCCGCCAGCGCCGCATCGATGATCGCCTCGATTCCCGCCCCGACGTGAAGCTGCGGTGCGAAGCGAATCTCCAGAGTCGTCACGCCTTCCGCCGCCGCGTCCTCGCACAGCTCAGAAGCCACCCGCGCAACCGCTGCCGGATCGCGCAACAAAGACAGCGTAAACGCAAAGCGCGACAGCGCCGCCGCAAGCCCCATCCCCGGCGCAAACGCCAGATCCGCCGGCACCGCAACCCCCCGCGCCGCCGCCAGCTCAG
>DAORCZ010001110.1:0-2932 GCA_035345735.1 Pseudomonadota bacterium
CATCGAAAAGCGGGTCGCTCCACTCGCGGATAAACGACGCGATCTCGTGCTGGTTACCGTCCATCGCGATCAGCTGCAGCACCACCGTCGTGTGGTTCGGCAACGCGCGCTTCAGCGCAAAGAAGTCGCGCACCTTGTCCCGCGTCGTCGCATAGTCTCCGCCGACGCGGATGCGGGCATAGGTCTCGGGCGACGCGGCATCCAGCGAGATCACCAGGAAGTCGAGCCCGCTCTCCAAAAGCAGCCGACCCCGCGCAGGATCCAGGAACGTGGCGTTGGTCGACAGTCCCATCGCCACCCCACGGCTGCGTCCATAGCGAATAAACTCGCCCAGCCGCCGCACAACCAGCGACTCCCCCAGGTGATGCAGATAGGCGAATTCGAGGGCTGGCGCGGCCTCGTCGATGATCTTGCGAAACAGGGCCGGCCGCATGCTGCCCACCTTGCGCTGCATCTGCGGGTGCGGACACATCGGGCAGGCCAGATTGCAGTAGTTCGTCAGCTCGATCTTCATGTGCGCCGGCATGCCGCTCGCCACCGTGCGCTCCCGACGCTGGTCCTCGACCAGCGCGCTGCGGTTCTGCCGCCACAGGCGGGCTAACTCGCTCGCACTCCCCGCAAGCGGCGACTGCTCGCTCTCGCCCCGCTGATCCACGTGCGCCCTACCCCGCCTGCCGCGGCCCAAGGCGGCTGACTTCACCCAGCACGGTGTCGAGGATCGCGACCCCCTCGGCGACCTCAGACTCGGTGATGCAGAGCGGTGGGTTGATGCGCAGGCGCGGGGAATAGGCCATGGTCAGAAGGCCCCGCCGCAGACAGCGCAGGAAGATCTCTTCGCACAGCGACTTGGCAAGCGGCGTCGGGCTGCCGCGCTCCGCCACCAAATCCATGGCCAATAGCAGCCCTCGGCCCCGCACCGTTCCGACGATTGGGTGCTTGCTCGAAAGCGCTGAAAGCTGACGCAGAAAGCTCGCGCCGACCTGCGCTGCTCGCTCGTCCAGGCGTTCCTCGACGATGACCTGGGTGACGGCGTTTGCGGCCGCGGCAGCCAGCGGAAAGCCACCGAACGAGGACGACGAAAATGACGGCTGCGACCACGGCTTGGCGGCGACGATCTCGTCGCTGGACAGCAGGCCCGACACCGGAAAGCCGGCGGCCACCCCCTTGCCAAAGGTGACGATATCGCCGACGACTCCGTCGTGCTGTTGCCCCCACATGCGACCGGTGCGGCCCAAGCCGCTGATCATCTCGTCAACGATCAGTAGCGCGCGGTGGCGGCGGGCCAGATCGGCGATGGCTGGCAGCCAGCCCGGCGGCGGCACGATGTTGCCGGCCGTGCCCTGCACCGGCTCGACGAGGATGGCGGCCAGGCCGCTCGATGACTGCATGCGCAGCGTCTGCTCGGCAAAGTCGACGCAGCGCAGCCCGCAGCCGGTCGGCGATAGCCCAAACGGGCAGCGCGCACAGTCGGCATACGGGGCCAGGATCGCCCCCGGCGGCAGCGGTCCCAGGCCTTGCTTGAACTCGCTGCCCATCAGTCCCAGCACCCCTGCCGTCTTGCCGTGGAAACCGCCCCAGAAGCCCAGGACGTCGCCGCGGCCGGTGTAGCAGCGAGCCAGGCGCAGCGCGCTCTCGACAGCCTCAGCACCGCCGGAAAAAAGCTGCGTGCGACGCAGTCGAGGATGCGGTGCGATGGCGGCCAAGCGCTCCAGCAACGCGACGCGCGGTGCGGTCGTAAAGCTGCCGACGGTAAGCTGACTGGCTTGTGCCGACAGGGCCTGCGCCAACGCGGGGTGCCCATGGCCAATCGAAGAAACGCCGATGCCCGCCACCCAGTCGATAAACGTGTTGCCGTCGACGTCGTGCAGCCGAGCACCCTCGCCAGACTGCAGCGCAATCCCGGCAAGCTGCGACAGGGCCTGCGTCCCGGGCGCCAAAAAAGGCGCCTCCGCCGCACGCAGCGCACGCGACCGCGGCCCGGGAATCTCGGTGCGAATGCGGGCTGCGCCGCGGCCTACTGGCCACAGGTGCTCTGCCGGAATCAGCGCATCGGCGGACACTGCCGGCGCCGCAGACGACGGCAGGTCAGCAGGCGGGACCGACGGTCCAGACACCGGAGGATGAGCGGGCTTCACCGGCATGCTCTATCACAGCCCGCTCGACTGCGACACCCCGCTTGCTCGCTCACCTCGGGGCAGCCGCCACAGCGAAAGCCCGCCGAGGAGCGTCGTCGGAATGACATGGCAGGCGTGATACAGCAACGCAAAGGCCAGCCCCTCGCTCGCCCCCACGCCGAGCAGCGACAGCGCCACCACCGCCCCGGCTTCCAGCACACCGACCTGCCCCGGCGTCACCGGCAGCGCGATGGCCAGGTTGATGGCGAAGAACACCAGCAGCCAGTGCAGCGGCGGCAAGCTGCAGCCCACCGCCGACAAGCACAGGCCAATCATGCCGACATCCGCCGCGATCGAAAGCAGCGACCACAAAAGCGCCACCGCCCACAGCCGCAGCGTGTGCAGCAGACCCAGCGCCGTGATCAGCCGACGGACAAAGCGCTGCACGCGCCCGCCGATTGCCGCCCCGACCTGTCCACGCCGCGCCACACCCACCCACAGCGACAGGACCAGCAAAAGCAAGATCAGCCCCAAGGCCAGCGTCAGGCGCAGCGGCTGCGCCAGGGCCGGCGGTGGCGAAGAAAACGCCAGCAGCCCGGCCGCCAGCCCCGCCATGCTCAGCACCTCGATGGCTTTTTCGACGAGCAGCACGGCCACCAAGTCCGACACCGCGTAGCCCGCCCAGCGGCTCGGCAGGACAACGCGCAGCGCCTCGCCGGCTCGCGCCGGCAGCAGGTTGTTGGCCGAAAGGTGCGCTAGATACAGCCGCCAAAGCTGTTGCCGCGACAGCGGCTGCGGACGGCGCGGGGGACTCGCCG
>DAORCZ010001111.1:0-2930 GCA_035345735.1 Pseudomonadota bacterium
AGCGGATCTCGTTTTTTCGGCGCCCCGACGAAAAAATGAGGCCGCGTCCGCGGGGCCCCCAGCCGTGCAGCAAGCCCACAGCAAGCGCAACCGCAGCAAGTTCTGAAAAAAGCAGCGAGTAAGGCTGGGGCCGCAGCGGATCTCGTTTTTTCGGCGCCCCGACGAAAAAATGAGGCCGCGTCCGCGGGGGCCCCAGCCGTGCAGCAAGCCCTCGCTGAGTGAATTCGCAGCCCAATCTGCAACCCCCTTTAAGCGACGCATCCACCCGCGCAACCCTCACGCCGATCGAAAAGCCGGAGTCATGGCCTCAGCGATAAACGCCATCACCGCCCGCACCGGCTTCGGCAGCGCGCGACCATGGCTGTGCACCAGCGAGACCGGCATCGGCTCGCAAGTGAACTCCGGCAGGATCTCGACGAGCTGGCCTCGCAAGATCGCCTCCTGCATGCCGATGCGGGGTACCTGCAGGATGCCCAGCCCCGCCAAACCAGCCGCCATATAGGCGTCGGTGCCGTTCACCGTGAGCGCACCGCGCATCGGCAGACTGACCCAGCGACTACCCTGGCGATACTCAAAGCTCGGCGGCTCGCCCGACAGCAGCGGCGAGTAGTTGACGAGCAGATGCCCCGCCAGATCCGAAAGCGTCCGCGGCGTACCATGCCGCCGCAGATAGGCCGGACTGGCGACGTTGACCATCGGCAGGACCCCCAAGCGCCGCGCCACCAAACCCGGCTGCCGCAGCGTGCCGATGCGCAGAACGCAGTCGAAGCCCTCGCGCACGATGTCGACACGGCGATCCGAGGTGCTCACCAGCAGCTCAAGGTGCGGATGCTGAGCCAAGAAATCGGGCAGCCGAGGAATGATCAGGTTGCGACTAAACGCCACCGGCAGATCGATCCGCACCCGGCCGCGCAGCGCACTTGGTGCCTGAAACATCGTCGCCATCTCGGTCGCTTCGGCGAGAAACTGCCGCGCCCGTTCCAGTAGCTGCTCGCCACTTGGCGTCAGGCGCACCGCGCGCGTCGTGCGCTGCAGCAGGCGGGTGCCTAGCCGCTCCTCCAGCGCTTTGAGGCGCAGCGAGACGCGCGACTTCGGGATGCCCAGCTGCTGCCCAGCCCGCGTGAAGCTGGCCTGCTCCGCCACGCGGACGAACATGCGCAGGGCTTCGACATCAATTGTTTCGTCCATCGAAACAGTATGTCGAAATGTTGCGGATTTCTCTACAGCCGGTCCTGCCCTAGCTTGGGGACATGACCCAACACACTCCGTCCCCAAACCAGATCGCGCTCATCACCGGTGGCAGCCGCGGCCTCGGCAAGAGCATGGCCCTTCACCTCGCGGACCGTGGCGTCGATATCGTGTTCACCTATCGCAGCGGCGCCAGCGAAGCCCAGGAGCTGCTCAGCGAGCTACGCGGCCGAGGCCGCAAAGCCGCCGCGCTGGCCCTGGACGTCGGCGACGCCGGGTCGTTCCCCGCCTTCATCAGCGCGCTCACCGCTGAACTTTCGACCACCTTCGGTCGTGACCACTTCGACTTCCTGGTCAATAACGCCGGGGTCGGCGTGCACGCCGGCTTCGCCCAGACCAGCGAGAGCCAGCTTGACGATCTGTTCCGCATTCACTTCAAGGGCCCGTTCCTGCTGACCCAGGGACTGCTGCCGCTGATCGTCGATGGCGGCCGCATCCTCAACGTGTCGACCGGCCTGACCCGCATGACCATCCCGGGCTATGCCGCCTATGCCGCGGTGAAGGGCGCGGTCGAGGTGCTGACTCGCTACCAAGCCAAAGAGCTGGGGGCGCGACGCATCACCGTAAACGTCATCGCCCCCGGCGCGATTGCCACCGACTTCGGCGGCGGCGCGGTGCGCGACAACGCGCAGGTGAACGCCTTCATCGCTTCACAGACCGCGCTCGGCCGGGTCGGTCTGCCCGACGACATCGGCGGTGCGGTGGCGCTGCTGCTGGGCCCCGAGGCCGGCTGGGTCAACGCTCAGCGCATCGAGATCTCGGGCGGCCAGATGCTGTAAGCCGCCCAAAGACGCCGGCCCCACGCGCTTTCTTTCCGATGCGCGACCGGCAAAACGTACGATCGCTGGGTGGAGCCGCCGCAGCAAGCCCCCGAGCGCCAGGTCCCTGGCCGGCACTTCGACGATCAGTACGCCGAAGAGGTCATCCTGAGTGATGGCCAAAAGGTGCTGCTGCGACTGCTGCAGCCCGGCGATAAAGAGCTAGTCCGCGGGGGTTTTGCCGCGCTGTCGATGCGCTCGCGCTATCGGCGGTTCCTGACCGGCAAGGCGCGGTTGTCGGAGCGCGAGCTTGCGTACCTCACCGAGCTGGATCAAAAAAATCATTTCGCGCTGGGGGCGATCTGCGTCGATGACCGCGGACAGGCACAGGGGGTGGGAATCGCCCGCTTCGTGCGCTCGCCAGGGCGACCCGAGATCGCCGAACCCGCCGTCGTCGTCATCGATCGCCTGCACGGCCGCGGCCTGGGACGCATCCTCTGCGAGCGGCTGGCCGAGGCAGCGCGTGAGCGCGGAGTGCAAGCCTTTCGCTGCGAGGTGCTGGCATCGAACACACCGATGCGCGCCCTGATCGAGTCGCTGTCACCACATGCGCAGATCGAGCAGCACGGCGAAGCCGCCACCATCGAGTTCGCACTGAACGCACCAGCCCCCAGCCCATCCCCGCCCCCGCTTCCCGCACCCACCACGACGGAAGCCGCCACCAGCCCAGCCACCCCAGCGACCATGATCAACTACCTGCTGCGCCTAGCCAGCCACGGCGCCATGGTCGTCGTACACCGCGCACTCGCCCGCTGGACCCAACACGAAGCCTAGCCGCCGTTTACAAATCCAATCCCCTCAAGATTCCAGTAAGGCTGGGGCCGCAGCGGATCTCCTTTTTTCGACGCCCCGGCGAAAAAAGGA
>DAORCZ010001112.1:0-1216 GCA_035345735.1 Pseudomonadota bacterium
GACTGGGATCCGATGGCGAGCCAACCGGACGAGCTGGTACCGCCCCGCAACTGGAGCTACCTCGACACAACGGCCGCCCCCACCCTGCTTTCTGTCAAAGCGAACTCCAACAAGAGCAGCGGCACATCCAACGACATCACGCTTTCCTACCGCAACAAGACGGCGACCTATTCCTGCACCATCACAGCCAGCATCAGCGATGGCGGCAGCCAGAGCTGCGTCCCGACCCAGAGCAGCAGCGAGACGTCTCCCTCGCCCCAGGGAGACTGGTTCTACGTCAAGTACGCCGACAAGACGAACAGCAGCAACAACTCGGATGGGCTGCTCATCACCGCCCTCACGGTGACGACCAGCGGCGTCGCCTACGAGCTGAGCTCTTTCTCAAAAGGGGCCGAGACGGTCTACGGCGCCTTTTCGTGCACCGGCTGCGGCGGCATCTTCAACGATGAGAACTGCAACTCGTGCTGGATCGACGGGGACGATCACAACGGCTGCCTGGAGCTAAAGACCGATATGTCCGCGGACAGCGTGATCCGCTGCGTCGATTACTAGGCCCACGCAGCCAGGGCGGAGCGGGAGCCAGCGACGTGACTCTGCGGCGTAAGAAGTCAGCTCTCCCTCTCTGCCCGCGCTGCGATGGCTCTGCGAACTGGAGAAGCCTCATGCACACTCCGCATCGCCACGCATGGCAGCTCTTGCTTCTGATTTTGCTGACCGCGGCGTGTAATCCCGGACCGCTGCGCATCGCTGTGCTGATGCCGCGGCCACACAGCCCCGGGGGAGCGCCCGCCATGACCCTGGCTGCCGATTCCGTGAACGCGGCCGGCGGCGTGGCCCATCGCCAGATCGAGCTGGTGCCGGTTTACTACGACGAGACAACCACGCCCGAGGCGCTGCAGGAGCTGGCCGAATCCGTCGCTGCCGACGAGAGCTATGTCGCAGCCATCGGGCCGGGATCTTCGGCCGATCTTTTGCAAGTCGCCGACCGCTTTGCGCAGCACAGAAAGCCGCTGGTGTCGTTCACTTCGACCTCTGCGGAAGTCCTGCGCGCCTACGGCGGTCAGGGATTCCTGTGGCGCACCCGAGAGTCCGACATCGCCCAGACCGAGCTTCTTTTGCGCTATGCGCAGACGCAGGGGGCCAAGCGTCTAGCGCTTCTGACCTCGGCGGCGCCCGATGGCTATACCTTCTTCTCGTGGTTTGGATTCTTCGCGAA
>DAORCZ010001112.1:1316-2930 GCA_035345735.1 Pseudomonadota bacterium
CGCTGGCCGAAGGAGTCGAGGGTTTCAGTGCGGTGTCGGATGCGCTGCCGCCGTTTGAAGATCGCTTCGCTGCTCGCTTCGGCCAGGCCAGCCCACCCCATGGAGCCAGCGAACACGACGCCGTGTTGCTTCTGGCCTACGGTCTGGCCGCGTCCGGGGGGCAAGGCCACGAGCTCCTGATCCAAGGTCTTCAGACTGCAGTCGACGGTCGCGAGGGAACGTATTCATGGGAGGCCGAAGGTGTCGCTGCCACGCTCAGCGCGCTGAGCGCCGGCCAACATCCGAACCTGGCGGGTGCGACCGGCCGTCTGGAGTTCGAGCCGCAGCTGTACACCGATCTGGCCAGCTCGAAGCTGGCGCACTGGGTGCAGCGCGGCGGACAGCGAAAGCTCGATGAGCGCTACGACACCAGCACGGCCGGGTTTCTCACCGGCCAGCGAGCGCTGGTCCGCGGTTCGCCTGAGCTGGCGCAGGATCTAGCGGTCAGTGGCTCAGGCTGGATGCCATCGCAGGACAAGCGCGAGCTGTGGGCGGTGATCGCTGCGCTCTCGTCGGGCTGGTCCAACTATCGCCATCAGGCGGATGCGCTGCGCCAGTATCAACTCCTGCGAAAAAACGGCGTTCCCGATGATCACATCGTCCTGGTCATGGCAGACGACATCGCGACCGCTGCCAAGAACCCGCTGCCCGGCGTGGTCCGCAACGAGATCGATGGCGCGAACCTGCGGAGCGCTGCGCAGATCGACTATGGACTGTCGCTGTCGCCCGCACAGCTCATGGACATCCTCGCCGGCCGGGCCTCGGCACAGACGCCGACGGTGGTGCACACGACTGACGCCAGCAATCTATATGTGTATCTGGTGGGGCATGGCGGACAGGCCGGCATGCCGATCGGTGCCAAGACCACCAGCGACGGGCTAAGCGGCGATGCCACCGCGCTGGTCTCGCCACAGCTTTTGCGTCAGACGCTCTGTCAGCTGCGCACGACGGGCCAGCTGCGGCGCGGCTTGGTCGTCCTAGAGAGCTGCTTCAGCGGAGCCTTCGGCGCCCAAGCTTGGAGCGGTCTCGACAGCGGCTGCGATGGCCTAGGCGGCTCGCCGCTCGACGGTGTGGTGCTGATTTCAGCCGCGACCAGCAACGAGGTCTCCTTTGCTGCAACGTATGACTCTGCGGTGGGCGCATGGCTTTCCGATCAGTTCTCGGCAGAGCTCGCACGCTTCGCCGAAGCCTCGCCCAGCGCCTCGCTGTCCGCGCTTTACCGCGCGACCTATGTCGCAGTTCCGGGCTCGCACGTCTCCCTTTTTAACAGCCAGTACGCCGGCCGGCTCAGCGACGTGACCCTTGCAGAGTTTTTGCATCCTTAGCACTCGGCCGCGACGAACGGATGATCGGCTGACGATGCGTTCCCAGCCGCGCCCGCCAAGGGGCGCGTCGCGCCTGATCACGTTGCCGAACGTAATGTCCGGCCAAGCGACGGGGTAGGAGCGCCGAGTGGACCTCATGACCTCGCCCTCCGTCTTCCGATGTAGGCGCAGCTGGGAGTGTCCTAATTCGTAATGAGGATGGTCATGGCTCCTCCAACTTCTCTACCGTGCCGGTTGCGCCGTCGAGGCG
>DAORCZ010001113.1:0-2929 GCA_035345735.1 Pseudomonadota bacterium
ACCAGCAGAACGGCCTGATGTTCGGCAGCCGCCTGATTCAGGAGACGCGAAGCATCTCGATCCCGGATCCCGGGGTCTTGAACGACATCATCAACTTCGCCAACAACTGCACCGCCTACGACATCGCGGACGGCACGATCGCCGCCGCCGCCTTCTCGACATCGGACAACCTGTGGGCGGCGATGGCTGCCACCAATCCGGCGAGGTTCACCGTGATCACCGCCGGTGCAGGCGTGACCACGACGACCTGCGACGCTGCGTACGCATCCATCTCGGGGCGCCTGCCCGCACAAGTCAACGCGTTGACGGCGCGCCTCGGGCAGAAGCTGAACCCCGACCTCCCCGCAGCGGCCGCACAGGCGGCCGTCCTGAATCAGATTCCCCAGGCCTACATCCGATCCCAGATCGCGGGCGCAGCTGCTACCGCAGCTGATCTGATCCGCCAGAACGCCATCGTCAACGCGATCAACGACGCCGGCGAGATGGGCTGCCAGCGCATCAACGACCCTGCCTGCATGATGCTGGCCACCGGGCGCGCGCAATCCGTCGCGGCGCAGAACGCGTCCTGGATCAACGGCGCCAAGATCTCGTCGCAGGCGCTTCCAGTGGTGCGCAACGTGGCGGAGGCGATGTGCTACGCGGTCTTCCCCCTCGTCGTGCTTCTGCTGTTCGTGTCGAGCGGGCGGACCACGATCATGATCCTCTCCGGCTATGCGATCGCACTGGTCTCGATCCAGCTCTGGCCGCCGCTGTTCGCGATCCTCAACTACATGGCGACGCTGTATGGCCAGATCGACCAGGCTGCGGCGGCCGAGATCGGCGGAGGCGTGAAGGCACTCTCGCTGCAGACAGCGTCTCCCATCTATTCGAACTCGATCTCCTCGCAGGCAGTCGTGTCGTACCTGATCATCGGCATCCCGATGCTCGCCTGGTCACTGGCCAACCGGATGGTCAACTTCGGCTCTGCCGTCATGGGTGGGCTGCAGGGCCTCCAGGCAGCCTCGATGTCCGGGAATGCGTCTGCGGCCGCGGCCACGGGCAATACCAGCATGGGCAACGTCTCGATGGATCAGCGCACCATCAGCCCCTCAACCTCAAACCCATGGGTCAGTCGCCAGCAGGATCTCGACGGCAACTGGGTCACGACAACGGCCAGTGGCGCACAGGCCACCTCCTACCTGCGCAATGAGAGCGCTACATCGCGCGTTGTGTCGTCACGCGTCACACAGTCGTCTGTTCAAGAGGCATCGAGGTCGGCCGAGGCGGCGCGAAGTGAAGCTGTCTCCGCCTCGAATGACCTCTCCTCGGTTCTCGTGGACACGATGTCGCGCGGCTCTAGCCCGGATCTTTCGTGAAGTAGAGGTCGGCAGCCTCGTGCCAAGGCGCGTTGTCATAGGTATCTCACCACCTATGCCAACCGAGGACTGCCGATGCCAAAGTGTACGGAACACAAACTTGACTTCGGGCGACTTGGTCGGCGGGTTATTGAGGCCGACTTCAGTGGCGGCGACCTGAGCAGCGAGGGTGGCGCGCTGTTGCTCGGTCGTATGGATGCACGGCTGGGGCTGAGCGCCGCAGCCGCCCGTGCAGTGACGGACAGTCGGCAGCGCGGCAAGGTCCGCCACGATGTGCAACACATGATCGCGCAGCGCATGTACGGGCTGTGCCTGGGCTGGGCTGACGTGTGCGACCACAACGCGCTGCGCAACGACCTGGTGATGCAGACGGCCGTCGGTCGCGACCAGGCGCTGGCCAGCGCCCCCACGCTCAGCCGCTTGGAGACCGCGGCCACGCCCGAGCACGCCCGGGCGCTGGGCGGTGTGCTCGTGGACCAGTTCATCGCCAGCCGGCGTGGCCCGCGCCGTCGCGCGCCGCGCGAGGTGGTGCTGGATGTGGATGCCACGCACGTGCCGCTGCATGGCGCGCAGGAGAAGAGCTTCTTCCACGGCTACTACGACAACTATTGCTATCTGCCGCTGTACGTGTTCTGCGGCCAGGACCTGCTGGCGTGCGTGCTGCGCCCCAGCGACCGCGACCCGGCCAGCGTCGTCACAGCGCTGCTCAAGCGGTTGATCGACAGGCTGCGCCAGGCGTGGCCCAACGTGCGCATCGTCGTGCGTGGTGACAGCGGGTTCTGCCGCCCGCGCGTGCTGCGCCGTCTTGAACAATGGGGTGTGGACTACGTGCTGGGGCTGCAGAAGAACACGCGGCTGCTGCAGCGCACGGAACTGGCGGAGATGGCGCTGGCCGAGCGCTACCAGGCGCGCGGCACCAAGCAGCGCCTGTATGGCGAGTTCGAATACGCGGCCGACAGCTGGAACAAGTCTCGCCGGGTGATCGCGCGGCTGGAGCACGGTCCGCAAGGCGCCAACCCGCGCTTCATCGTCACTACCCTGCGCGGCGAGCCCAAGCACCTGTACGACAAGCGCTACTGCGCCCGCGGCGAAGCCGAGAACCGCATCAAGGAAGCGCAACTGGACTTGTTCGGTCGCCGCGCCAGTTGCCACCGCTTCTGGGCCAACCAGTGGCGACTGCTGCTGGCCGCGCTGGCCTACACGCTGATGATCAACCTGCGCCGCCAGGCCTTGGCCGGCACAGCCTTGGCCAACGCCTGCACGGCCACCATCCGCGTGCAACTGCTCAAGATCGCCGCGGCCATCGTGCGCAACACCCGGCGCGTGCGCGTGATGCTGACCAGCAGCCACCCCATGCGCGCGACCTTCGCCATGGCAGCGCAGGCGCTGGCCCCATAGACCTCATCCAGTGCTGTCCCCGGCGCGATGACGAACAACGGGGGTAAGGGGGTGGTGCGTCCGCAGTCCAGCGCCGGGCTGCACATCGGCGCCAACACCATCGCCACGCTCGGTCAACTCAAGCCAACTTGACCCGCGGGCTCCTCGCCGGGACCTTCATGAAAGATCCGGGCTAG
>DAORCZ010001114.1:0-2929 GCA_035345735.1 Pseudomonadota bacterium
CCAGGCGACGGATGGCGGCCACGGCTTGGCGAAGCTCGGTCAGCTTGTAGGTCGCCGTCACGCCGGTGACTGCTCCGACCCCCAGCGTCGCTGTGACCTGCAAGAGCAGCGGACCCAAGTACCAGCCCCGCAGCGCCGGCTCGCTACGCATGGCAATGAGTAGCAGGTTCAAAAGCGGCACCGCGACAATGCCGCCGATCACCTGGCAGCCGCGGCGCAGCGTGTTGGGGAAGAACACGCCGTAAAGAAAGATGCCGACCACCCAGTTCAGGCAATAGAAGTAGCCCAGCGCCAAGCTGGCGTCGGCCCAAGACAGGATCATGCTGTCGGGGGCGCGGGGGGCGGCGGCGATTAGATAGAACCAGTTGCGTCCCCAGGGCAGCTCGCTGCGTTGCGCGAGCAGGGCATCCGGCCAGGGGCGCGCCTGCATGAACCACAGGTGCTGCGCGATGGCCACCAGCAGCACCGCGAGGCCGATGCCGATGATCTCGATGCGGCGAAGCTGGACCAGCGACAGGCGGCGCCCGCTCCACAGCCAGACGGCCAGCAGGCAGAGGACCGCTCCCAGCACGATGTTGCCGCCGATGACGCTCTTGGCGTAATGGCTGGCGATCGCGCCGCGCGTGAGTTCGCGTGCGATGTTGCTGACCGCGTAGGCGCTGATCAGCAGGAACGCCCAGCGCATGCGCTGGCGCAGCAGCGTAGCCACTTCGGTCACGCTGCTGGGCTGGCTGCGCTGGGCGGGAGCCAGGGCTAGCTGGTGCTCAAGCTCCGTGCTGGGTGCGGAGGACATGCCGGTGCAGTCCCACTTTATCGGCAAAGGGGGACTGCCCGAAAGACCCCCGCGGGACTGCCGTGACCGCGTGCCATCGCGGGGGGTTAGGGCACAGCTTTACTGGCCCGACCGATCCCTTCGCGCCGTCGGAAAATGCCGCTGTGGGCCGTGTGCGAAAGAGCACGATTTTCTGTTGACCCGGGGCAGCCGGACCCGTACTGTGAGCCCATAGACTGAACCGACAGTCTAGCGCTTGTTGCTCGGTTGCAGCGCACCCCTCAGCTTGGCCAGGAACGGAGTCACGGGACATGAACTTGTTCGTCTCGCCAGAGTGTCGCGATCGCAAAGATCCGGTGATGATCGGCATCGATGTCGGATCGACGACGGTCAAGGCGGTGGTCGTCGATCCCCAGAGCAAGCAGATTCTGTGGAGCGACTACCTACGCCATCAGACCAAGCAGGCCGAATTCGTCCTCGACTTCTTGGCTCGCATCGCCGCGGACTTTCCCCGCTTGCCGCAGGATGCCGCGCGCATCTTTATGACCGGCTCGGGCGCGTCGCCGATCGTGCCGCACATCGGCGCCAAGTTCGTGCAAGAGGTCAACGCCGTCACGCTCGCCGTCGAGACGCTGCACCCCGACGTCCTGTCGGTGTGTGAGCTAGGTGGGCAAGACGCCAAGATCATCATCTTTAAGAAGAACGACAAGACCGGCGACAAGCAGGCCTCGACGTCGATGAATGACAAGTGCGCCAGCGGCACCGGCGCCACCATCGACAAGTGCGTGCTCAAGGTCGGTCTGCCAAACGAAGAGGTCGTCAAGATCGCGTTTGACGACAGCAAGCTGCACCACGTCGCGGCCAAGTGCGGCGTGTTCGCCGAGACCGACATCGTCAACCTGGTCAAGAGCGGCATCCCCCGCGACGAGATCATGAACTCGCTGGCCGACGCCATCGTCAGCCAGAACCTGGCCGTCCTCACCCGCGGCAACACGCTCAAGGCCAAGGTCCTGCTGCTCGGCGGGCCCAACACCTACCTGCCGTTCCTCCAGCAGTGCTGGCGCCTGCGCATCCCCGAGGCGTGGACCGAGCGCGGCTACGAGTGGGACAAGTCGAAGCCGATCGAGGAGCTCATCTTCGTCCCCAAGAACAGCGAGTACTACGCCGCCTACGGCGCGGTCCTGTTCGGCATCCACGAGCCGGCCGCGGTCGGCGTGTTCCGCGGCCTCGATCCGCTGCGCGACTTCATCCACCACGGCCGCAAGGCCAAGCTCGGCGAGTCGGCCGGCCCCGGCCTGGTCGACGAGGACGCCCAGCGCGCCGCCTTCGTCGAGAAGTACCAGACCCCGCCGTACCAGGACGCCCGCCTCGAGGCCGGCAAGACCTACCGCGGCGTGATCGGCCTCGACGGCGGCTCGACCTCGAGCAAGTGCGTCCTCATCGACGAGCACGAGACCATCCTCAAGAAGGTCTACACCCTGTCGAAGGGCAACCCGATCCAGGACATGAAGGAGATGTTCGCCGAGATGCGCGACTGGGCCTCGTCCCAGGGCGCCAAGCTCGAGATCATCGGCTTCGGCGTCACCGGCTACGCCGGCGACGTACTGGAGAAGTCGCTGGGCGCCGACGCCAACATCGTCGAGACCGTCGCCCACATGATGAGCGCCAAGCGCTGGTTCCCGTCGGTCGACGTCATCTGCGACATCGGCGGCCAGGACATCAAGGTGCTGTTCATGCAGCACGGCGACGTCAAGAACTTCCGCCTCTCCAATAGCTGCTCGGCCGGCAACGGCATGCTGCTGCAGGCGATGGCCGACCAGTTCGGCCTGCCGGTCAAGCAGTACGCCGAGGTCGCGTTCCAGGCGCGGCTGGCGCCCAAGTTCAGCTACGGCTGCGCCGTGTTCCTCGACTCCGACCGCGTCAACTTCCAGAAGGAAGGCTACTCGCGCGAGGAGCTGCTCGCCGGCCTGGCGCAGGTGCTGCCCAAGAACGTCTGGCAGTACGTCGTCCAGATCCCGCGCATGGCGTCGCTGGGCAAGAAGTTCGTGCTGCAGGGCGGCACGCAGCACAACCTGGCCGCGGTCAAGGCCCAGGTGGACTACATCAAGGACCGCGTCCCCGGCGCCGAGGTCTACGTCCACCCGCACACCGGCGAGG
>DAORCZ010001115.1:0-2925 GCA_035345735.1 Pseudomonadota bacterium
GCGCTTGCGGTATCTTGGGGCTCTGCCATGTCGCACGAACGCATGTCGGTGTCGGGGGCTGAGCTAGATGACCTGGACCTTGCAGCCCTCGACGCATTTGTCACTGCGCGCGCTCCGGCGCTGCGCGCCACGCTGCAGCTAGAAGAGGTCGCGCTGCGCCTCGGGCTGGTCCTGCGCTCGGCCCCGCGCGTAACGCCGACGCCAGTCGGGCTTCTGCTGTTTGGCAAGCAGCCGCAGCTAGTGGCACCGGACTGGGGCATCGCCGCGGTCAGCATCGACGGCACGACGCTGTCCGATCCGGTGCGCTATCGCCTGGATCTCGAAGGCAACTTGGCCAGCCTGCTTGCGCAAGCCCTGGCCTTTGTGCGCGGCAAGACCGAAGAGACCACGCCGGGCGGACGCGGCAGCACCATCGCCACCCAAAGCGTCGATGAGTATCCCGAGGCTGCGGTGCGCGAAGCGGTGGTGAACGCCCTGGTCCACCGCGATCTGCGGCGCGCCGGTCGCATCGCCATCCGCCGCTTCCACGACCGCCTCGAAGTCTGGAGCCCAGGCGGCCTACCCGAAGGACTCAGCGACGTCAGCGAGCTCCTGCGCGAAGGCGGCGTCTCGCACCCGCGAAACCCCATCCTGGCGGCGTTCGCCCGCTCGCTGGGCATTGGCGAGCAGCTAGGCCGCGGCCTGGCGGTCCTGGCCCGCACCGGCGGTTCGTACGCGCGCCGCGTCGAAGTCCACAGCTCGCCGCGCGACGTGCTGGTCGTGATCCCCTCGCACTGGCAGCGCAGCCCCGTCGGAGCGTGCTAGGTAGCGCAGGCAGTTAGGGAATCGTTCGGATGGGGTGGGACGGGAGCCGGGAAAGACCGTAGGCGGGCGGCAGGCGGCGGGCGGCGCCGGACTAGCTCTTGGGTTCGAGCTTGGCCCAGGTGTCTTTCAGCGTGACGGTGCGATTCCAGACGGGGGCGCCGGGCTTGCTCAGCACGGGGTCGGCGTAGAAGTAGCCGAGGCGCTCGAACTGCACGTGGCTGCCGGGGGCGGTGGCGGCCAGGCTTGGCTCCAGCATGGCGCCCGTGATCTCGGTCAGCGAGTCGGGGTTGAGCGCCGTTTTCCAGTCCTGTCCCTCGGGCACGTCGTTGGGGCTGGGCAGGCGGAACAGGCGATCGTACAGGCGCACCGGGCTCTTTAGCGCGTGCGGGGCCGACACCCAGTGCGACGTCCCCTGCACCTTGCGTCCGTCGGGGGCATTCCCGCCGCGCGAGTTCTCATCCATGGTGCAGCGCAGTTCGATGACCTCGCCGCGCTCGTCCTTGATGACCTCGTTGCAGGTGATGAGGCAGGCCCAGCGCAGGCGGATCTCTTTGCCCGGCGACAGGCGATACCACTTCTTCGGCGCGACCTCTTTGAAGTCGTCGCGTTCGATGTAGATCTCGCGCGAAAACGGCACCTTGCGCGTCGGCGATCCCGGGACATCGGGGAAGTAAGGGGCGTCGAACTCTTCGCTCTTGCCCTCGGGATAGTTGGTGATGACGACGCGCAGCGGGTTCAGCACGGCCATGACGCGCGGCGCCTTGGGGTTCAAGTCGTCGCGAATGGCGTGTTCGAGCAGCGCGACATCAACCAAGCTGTCGCGACGGGCCACACCGATGCGCTCGCAGAAGGCGCGTAGCGAGGCCGCCGTGACACCGCGTCGCCGCATACCCGCCAGGGTCGGCATGCGCGGATCATCCCAGCCCTGGACGTGCCCGCCCTTGACGAGCTCGATCAGCTTGCGCTTCGACAGCACGGTGTACGTCAGCGCCAGGCGCGCAAATTCGATCTGCTGCGGTCGCGAACGAAAGTGCTTCTGGCCGGCCGGCGTGTCGGCAAGCTCGTGGATGCACCAGTCGTAAAGCGGCCGATGCGCCTCGAACTCCAGCGTGCAGATCGAGTGGGTGATGCCCTCGAACGCGTCGCTCAGCGGATGCGCATAGTCGTACGTGGGGTAGATCGGCCAGCCCGTGCCCGTGCGGTGGTGCGGCGTGTTGCGCCGGATGCGGTAAAGCGGCGGGTCGCGCAGGTTCATGTTCTGCGACGACAGATCGATCTTGGCGCGCAGCACGTGCTGCCCGTCTTCGAACTCGCCGGCCCGCATGCGGCGGAACAGATCGAGGTTTTCCTCGACGCTGCGCCCACGATACGGGCTCTCTTGCGCCTTGATGTAGTAGTTGCCGCGGTACTGCCGCAGCTCGTCCGCGCTCAGGCTGTCGACGTAGGCCTTGCCGTCGAGGATCAGCTGCTCGGCGCACTCGTAGATCGGCTGGTAGTAGTCGGAGGCGTAGAACACGGCATTGGGCTCGAAGCCCAGCCAGCGCACGTCGCCTTCGATGGACTGCACATACTCGACCTCTTCCGTTTCCGGATTGGTGTCGTCAAAGCGCAGGTTGCACTGGCCGGCGTAGCGCGCCTTGAGGCCAAAGTTCAGGCAGATCGACTTGGCATGGCCGATGTGCAGATAGCCGTTGGGCTCGGGCGGGAAGCGGGTGACGACGCGTCCCCCGTAGGTGCCCTTCTGATTGTCTTCGTCGATGCGGTCGGTGATGAAGTGGCCAGTGGGGGCAGCGGGGGCGGCGCTGGCAGCCGCTTTTTCGTCGGTGGACATCGGGGTCTCTCGTGAAGTGAGGTCGTTCCGGCGGGGCCGGTCAGGTTAGGTGGAAGGCGTCGCCGGGCCGCTCGCGGCACGCGGCAGCAGGGCCTCGACGGTGGGCTTGTAGCCCATGACCGCGCAGCGCTGCATGTAGAACTCTAGGCCGCGGACTCCGCCCAGCTCGTGCCCATCGCCGGCGCGACCGGGACCGCCATGGTTTAGCTGCGGCAGCACGGTGCCCGGTCCTGGCGACTGACCGGCCAGGCGAGCGCTGCCCAGGAAGATGCGACCGTGATACGGCCCAA
>DAORCZ010001116.1:0-2925 GCA_035345735.1 Pseudomonadota bacterium
ACGGGCCCGCTCATCGGGTCGCCTCACTCTCTCCGCCCTGGCGGCGGCGTTCGAGGCCACAAAAGAACGAGCAGCAGGGGCACGCCCAGCACGGCCAGCGCACCGGCTCCGACCAAACGGCGCGAGGGGCTCCAGGGGCGGCTCGGGGCCTGCCCCACCGACTGCCCCAGCGTCGAGCCCAGGTCGATATGCAGGCGGGTCGCGTCCTCGGGCCGGGGGGCCACTGGATTGCGCTCGGTGGCCTGCTGCAGCCGGGGATCGCTGAGCGTCGAGGGGGTCGTGGCAAGCTGCCCGAGCAGGCTCTCCAGACGATTGGCGGTCTCGCGCATCGTCGGGCGACTCTTGGGATCCTTGCTCAAGAGCGCGTGTACACAGTCGAGTAGGGCCGGCGGGCCGGTGACGCCACGGTCGGAAAGCGGCGTCACCGGCTCGTGCAAGTGCTTGAACATCAGGGCGGCAAACGTCTCGCCATCGAAAGGCGGCTGCCCGGCGAGCAGGTGATACAGCACGGCCCCGACGGCGTAACAGTCGGCTTTGCTATCGACCCCGGCCGCGCCGCGGCACTGTTCGGGGGCCATGTAGACCGGGCTGCCCATGACCTGACCGGGTCGCGTCTCGCCCGCCCCGATGCCACTCGCCAGCTTGGCGATGCCGAAGTCGAGCACCTTGAGGCGCTCGCGCCCCGTCGCGGCGGGGTCCGGGACGATCATCAGGTTGGCCGGCTTGATATCGCGATGGACGATGTCTTGCTCGTGCACCGAGGCCAGGGCTTCGGCAAGCTGCCAGCCGAGTCGCACGGCCTGGGCCGGAGACAAGCGGCCCTCACGCTTGAGGCGCTCGGCCACCGTCTCGCCGCGAATCAGCTCCATGATGATGTAGGCGGTGCCGTCGGGGAGCTGGCCGCTATCGTAGATCTGCACCAAACCGGGATGTTCGACGAGGCTGACGGCGCGGGCTTCGTTGAAGAAGCGGGTGAGGGTGGCGGAGTGGCGAGCCAGCGGCGCGTTGAGGAACTTCACGGCGGCGCGACGGCCGATCGTGTCGTGCACCGCTTCATAGACTGCGCCCATGCCCCCCTGACCCAGGAGCTTGCCTATCTGATATGGGCCGATATGCGAAGGCTCGCCGGCCATGCCTGCGCTGCTTCCCCCTCCGACGGAGAATATCATCTTGTGCGCGCTCGCGACAAGCGCGCCGAAGGCCCAAGCAGTCGGCCAGCTGCCATAAGGAGGGAGCCAGCTGGACTTCCCCAACAATTCGCGTTAGTGACGAGCGGCTGCCGCGATTGCTATGAGCCCCCCGCCCGATCACTCAGGACCCCTGGCACCGCCCCCGTCATCGCCCGCGCCGGCCCACGCCGCCACCTGGCGCCAACGCCTGCACCGGGCCTTTAGCCACTTTGTGTTCACCGCGGGTGCGCACTTTTACGCGTGGATGACCTGGACGCCAATCTGGCGCGAGCACTGCGCCAGCCTGGCCGACTCTTTTCCCGAGGCACCCTCGCCCACCGCCGGGGAGGCTGACGATGCCGGCCAGAGCCGGTTGCGCATCCTCGATCTCGGGATCGGGCCCGGCATCTCGGGGATTGGCATCCTCGACCGACGGCCGCAGGCCCTGGTCATCGGGCTCGACTTTTCGCGCACCATGCTGCGCCTGGCACAGCGCTACCTGCGGCGGGCTGGCCTGTCGCATGAGCAGCTCCCGCTGATCCACGGCGACGTCCTGCACCTGCCGTTCCCCGACGCCAGCTTCGACGTCATCACCCATCACAGCTTTCTTTATCTCTTGAGCCAAAAGGAGCAAGCGCTCGCCGAGATGGCGCGGGTGCTGCGACCGGGCGGCGCCTACGTCTTCCTGGAACCGCGACAGGGCGGATCGCTAGGGGCCCTGCTTTCCGGCGACGGCGGTTTTCGCTTCAAGCTGTCGATGTTTCTGTGGCGCGTCTTCAGCGGGGGCTTTGGCCGCTTTGAGGCGGCGGGACTTTCCGCGCTGCTATCGGCCCACGGCTTTGTCGCCATCGATCTTCAGACCACCCTGAGCGGCCTGGGATTCTTGGGACAAGCGCGCCGCTAGGGGCTGTCAAGCGGCAGATTTTCCGCGGCCGGCAGACCAGGGCTAGGCGGAGGTTTTTCCACAGTTTCGCAGGCCTATAGCCCCCCTCTGGCCATCTCTGGACTTCCGGCAAACTGAGCGACTTTGCCGTCGGCCACTTACCCCCCACAGAGCAGATATCCGTGTTACCTTCGTGGTCACCGCATTGCGCATTTAGCGGTTTGTTCGGGGGATCTTTGCAGTGCTCGTATTAGTCGTAGATGACGAGCCCATTTCGCGGATGGCGCACTTGGCCGTGCTGGCCAAGATTCGCGGCCTCTCGGCGATCGGCGCGTCGACCGTGGCGGAAGCGCGAGCCATGATCCAGGAAGCTTCCCCGCAGGTCGTCGTGCTGGATATGCGGCTCCCGGATGGCACCGGGATGGACGTCATCGCGGCGCTGGAGGCGGCCAAGGCCAACGCCGTGGTGATCGTCGCGTCAGCCTACCTGGAAGACTATCGAACCAAGCTGCCGCGCAGTGAGCGCATCCACCTGCTGGGCAAACCGGTCCCCATGCACGAGCTTCGCCGCATCGTCGAAGCATCGATGAGCAACACCAACATCCTGGGACCGTTCACCGTCATCGACTATGTGCAGCTTGCTTGCATGGGACATCACTCGGCGATCATCGAGTGCGTCGGCAGTGCGGGCCGCGGCGAGATCATCATCGAGCGCGGCGAGCTGTGGTCCGCCGCCGATCCGCAGGGCAACGGCCTGCCGGCCTTCGAGCGGCTTCTGCTTTCGCGCAAGGCCAGCGCGAAGCAGCTGGGCGAACAGTACGTTCGCGTGCCCCGCAACCTGCACGATCGCTGGGAGCTCCTGATCTTGGATGC
>DAORCZ010001117.1:0-2923 GCA_035345735.1 Pseudomonadota bacterium
CTCACCGTCGAGCCCGCCACGCATCGCCGCTCTGTTGCACATGGACAAGCCCCGCGAGCGGGAAGCCTTGGATCGGCTGCATGGCTACTGCACCGGCCGTCGGCCCTTGTGGCGCCTGCTGGCGGTGCGTCGGGGGCCGGCTGCGCTGCTGGCGGCGGTTGCTTGGGTTCGGCGGCGCCAGATGTTTGCGACGGTATCGTTTAGTTTTTCCGATGGCTCGGTCTGCTGCCTGTTCAAAAAGTCAGAGAGCGCTGCGCGCGCGGCGCTGGTGGCACGGGGGGAGGGCTGACCCATGGGCACGGTATCGAACCGAGGGACGAAGGAGCGCCCACTTTGGTACATCCGCTATGTGGACGGCGATGGGAAGCGCAAGCAACGGCCGAGTCATCAGCCGACGAAGAAGGATGCAGAGCGCTACCTTGCCGAAGTGGAAGCGCGGGTTGCGCGTCGCGAGATTGGCATCCCTGAGCCGACTCCCGAAGAGACGGAGCGAAAGACCATCACCGTGCGGCAACTCGCTGAGCGGTTCTTGGCGGAGTACGACCCGCCCCGGCTGCGCAGTCGCAAGCGCTACATGAAGTTGGCTCGCTCTACCTGCAATCAACGCCTGTTCCCGTATCCCATCGCGTCGATGGTGGCGGCGGCGGTGAAAAAGCGCGACGTGACGGCCTACCGTGAAGCTCTGCGCGGAGCGGGCTATGCGAACGCAACGATTAACTGGTCACTGGATTTTCTGAGCTGCCTCTATTCGTGGGCGATCGATGTCGAGTACCTCGCAGGGACAAGCCCAGTGAGCCGAGTGGATCGCTTGCGAGCCGAGCCCTCAGACGAACACTACACACGCGAACAGGTTGCGGCGCTGCTCTCCGGCGATGCGCCGCACCCGATGATCGCCACAGCCCTCTACACGGGCATGCGCAAGGGGGAGCTCTTCGGGCTGACCTGGGCCTGTGTCCGCTTTGACCTGGGGACCATTGATGTGCGGAAGTCGTTTGATGGCCCACCGAAGAACGGCAAGGCGCGCACGATTCCGCTGCATGCCGAGTTGGCGCCGATCCTGCGAGCCTGGCAAAGCCGCTGCCCCGTCACTCCGCAGGGCTTGGTGTTCCCGGTGAAGTCGCGCAAGGGTTACCGACCCGCACGGCAGACCGACATGGGCGATCTGCGGCCAATCCTGGCTGCGGCTGGCTGCCCTGGCGATCTCGATCGCCCGTGGCACGCGATGCGCCACACCTTCGCGACCCTGTTCTGCGAGTCCAACGGTGCGCCGGATGCCCTGGGGCGCATCATGGGTCACAGGGGGGGCGGGAGCGCTGTCACCGCTGGCTACATCCATGTGTCCATGGACTATCTCGCTCGTGAGCTGGCGCGCTTGAGCCTGCGTCCTTCTGCCCCTGCCAACATCATCCTCCTGCATCCCTACCGGCAGACCGCCTGACTTCCTGCCCCGCTTCCCGCGCTAGGTGGACCAGATTTGGACCAATCCGCGGACACGATGCGCGGTTTCCGTCGAGAAACGCGCCAGCCGAGTATATGCGCCTCTTATATCACGGTTTCTTGGGGCGCTGGGGTGCGATTGCATGGTCAGGGCCTGGGCCCGGCTGCCGTCGGAGAGCTCGCTCGCATGGCTCCAGCCCGGCCGCTTGTTCGGGCGGCTGGATCGTGGGGACTGGGGGGGTTCCGCTGCGTCGGCGCTTTCGGGTAAGGTGAGCCATCATGACTTCCTCGACGTTTCTTGATGAGCTGCGCTGGCGTGGCCTCCTGCACCAAACCACTGATGACAACGGCCTGGCGGCACACCTCGCGACCGGGCTGCGCAGCGCCTACGCCGGTTTCGACCCAACGGCCGACTCGCTGACCATTGGCAACTTCATTCCGATCAAGCTGCTGATGCACTTCCAGCAGGCCGGGCATCGTCCGATCGCGGTGCTGGGCGGTGGCACCGGCCTCATCGGCGATCCCTCGGGCAAGTCGGCTGAGCGGCAGCTACTCACCCGCGAACAGGTCGACAGCAACGTCCGCAGTCAGCGTCGCATTTTCGAACGCTTGCTCGACTTCTCGGCGGGGGCGCGATCGGCCAGCCTGGTGAACAACCTCGACTGGCTGGGCACGCTGAGCTTCATCGATGTACTGCGGGATGTCGGCAAGCACTTCTCGGTGAATGCCATGATCCAGCGCGACTCGGTGCGCGATCGTCTGACGCAGCGCGAGCAGGGCATCAGCTACACCGAGTTCAGCTACATGATCCTGCAGGCCTACGACTTCCTGCACCTGCACCAAAGCCAGGGCGTAACCGTGCAGATGGGTGGCAGCGATCAGTGGGGCAATATTGTGAGCGGCAGCGACCTGATCCGCCGCATCAGCCGACCCACCCCGGGGCAGGACGCCGCGGGCGAGTCGTTCGGCCTGACCGCTCCCTTGGTCACCCGTTCCGACGGTGGGAAGTTCGGGAAAAGCGAGAGCGGAGCGATCTGGCTCTCCGCCGATCGCACCAGTCCCTACGCCTTCTATCAGTTCTGGCTGAACACCGCCGATGACGACGTGGTGCGCTACCTCAAGCTGTTTACCTTCCTCACGCAGGACGAGATCACGGCGCTGGCTGCCGAGCACGCGAGCAACCCAGGTGGCCGGGCGGCGCATCGGGCACTGGCGCGGCAGATGACGCAGCTTCTGCATGGCGAGAGCGAGCGGCTGCAGGCCGAAGCCGCGGCACAGGCGCTGTTCTCTGGCGACATCAGTGCACTCTCATCGGCCACCCTGCGCGAGGCGCTGGCCAGTGCCCCAACCTCGCAGCATGCGCGTAGCTTGCTCGCTGGCGAGGGCTTGTCGCTGGTCGACGTTCTCGTCGAGACCGGGCTCTGCAAGTCGAAGCGCGAGGCGCGCGAGTTCACCGGGACGGGCGCGGTGCTGGTCAACGGCAAGA
>DAORCZ010001118.1:0-1761 GCA_035345735.1 Pseudomonadota bacterium
GCCGCCGCTGAGGCGATGGATCAGGAAGGTATCGACGGTGCCGAAGCGGGCCTGACCAGCCTCGGCCTGCTGGCGCAGTCCGGGGATCTTGTCGAGGAGCCAGGCCATCTTGGTGCCGGAAAAATAGGGATCGAGGACGAGGCCGGTTCGCTCGCGCACCATCGCCTCGTGTCCTTGGGCTTTTAAGCGGGCGCAGGCGTCGGCGGTGCGGCGGTCTTGCCAGACGATGGCGTTGTGCAGCGGGCGGCCGGCGGCGTCGATGCACAGCGTGGTCTCGCGCTGGTTGGTGATGCCGATGGCGACGATCTCGTCGGGGCCGGGCTTGCCGTCGGTCAGCGCGCTGACCAGGGCCTTGAGGACGGACTTCCAGATCTCTTCTGGATCGTGCTCGACCCAGCCGGGCTCGGGGTAGATCTGCGGAAACTCGGCGTAGCCGCGCGCCCGCACCTGCAGGCTTTCATCGACGAGCAGCACGGTGCTGCCAGTGGTTCCTTGGTCAATCGCGAGGACATAGCGGGCCATGGATGATGTCTCCCTGCTTTATTTTGCCAAGACTAGCTGGCGCAGCGTGCCGACGATTTCCGGCTCGGCGCGCGGGCCGATCGAGTTGGTCTCTTCGTAGTGGTCGCCGGGTGCGTCCTCGAAATAGGGCTTCTGCTCGTCGAGGACGAAGTTGAAGCGGGGCAGGATGTAGCCCAGAAAGTCGAAGGTCAGGCCGAACACCATGCGGTGCTCGCGCGGGCCGTCCATCAGGTCGATGAGGTAGGGGGGCGACGGGGCCTTGCTGAGGTCAGGACCGTTAGGCTCTTTGGCGTTGAGCAGCGGATAGGTGCCGCGCGCCGAGCCGTCGTAAGCGCCGATAAAAAGTTCGGGCGCAAGCTCGCCGGGGTTGGTGACGATCGCTGCCGGGCCCAGCTGCAGATAGGCCAGCTTGGTCTCGACCTGCGGCAGGTTGTCGTCCGAAAACGGCTGGTTCTGGTCATAGCAGCAGAACGAGCGGCGGAAGATGCGCAGCATCGAGGCCCAGTGATACTTCATGTTCTCGATGTGAGCGGTGACCAGCGCACTGCGAAACTGCAGCCGAGCCGCGCGTCCCTCGACGGAGATCGCCTGCGGATCGGCCAGCGCCTGCAGCGCAAAGCGCGTGATCTCGCGTCCGAGTGCGCGGGCCTTAGGCAGGCCGTTTTCTTTGATCGGCTTGCCCGTCTCGTCGAGCGGCTCGGCATGCCCGGGACCGAGCAGCCCGCCGAGCGCCCCCGAGACATAGACCACCGGCCCGGCGCCCTGCTTTTCGACCTCGTCGCGCAGGGTGTGCACAAAGTCTGAGGTGAGGAGCGGATTCTGCGAGCCGGCGGCCTCGGGATGGTTGGCCCAGTTGATGAGCGTGGCGATCGAGCGCGGCGGGACGGCCTCGCCTTTTTCGACGAAGTGCAGGGTGTGCAGGCGGTTGTTGATGACGGTCGGTTGCCGCGAGTCGTTGACGTAGCGCAGCATCGAGCCATCGGGATCCTCGACGCGCACCGACGAAATGCTGACGCGCGCCGGCTTGACGCCCTGCACCGCCTCGGTCACCGCCGAGACGATGTGGTCGAGGACCTTCTGATGCCACTCCTCGTTGACGCCGTAGGTAAAGACGTCGCGACCCCAGCCGCCGGTCAGATCGGGCGCCTCGTGATCGTGGGTGGCGTGCAGCATGAACAGATCAATGCCGAGCCGCGGATCGAGGCGCTTTTCGATGGCCAGCGACTCGTCGCGGAACAG
>DAORCZ010001118.1:1861-2921 GCA_035345735.1 Pseudomonadota bacterium
GGGCCGGTATCGCAGGACACCGTAACGCCAAGCGCCAGGCAAGCGCCCAGCAGCAACCGAGGGAGACGTAGGCAGTGCGACAGCATGGCGGTCCTCGCGGATTGAGCTTCGAGCTGACTCGAAGGACGGCGAGCATCGCCAACCCGCCATCGTCCGTCAACCGTGCTCTGCGGGGGGCAAACGTAGCGGGCGCGGCGCGATGGCTGACCTGGCGGTCACTTGCCGGTCACTTGCCGGTCACTTGCCGGTCGCTTGATGATCGGGGGGCAGCGCGGGACCTCCCCGTCGCGGGCCAATTCGAGTAGGATCAGAGAACTTTTGGAGGAGTCATGCGCACCTGGATACCCAGCATTCTGTTGGCCACCTGCCTTCTAGGCCCGGCCTGTAGCAGCGGTCCGAAGTACCGCATCGACGACATGCTCCTGGCTGATGTCGCGGTCTCGGAGAAGCAGGGCATGCTCAGCGCCCAGAACGAGATCAACCAAGCCAAAGAGGAGCTGAACAAGGCGCAGTCCGATCTCGCCATCGCCGAGCGCGACGTCTCGGTGGCCGACTCGGAGTACGGCCAGGCCAAGCTCGAAGTCAGCAAGGCCAAGGCCGATATGGAGCTTGCGCAGAGCAGCAAGGACCTCAATCGCATCAACCAGGCCAAGGGCAAGCTGACCGAAGTCGAGCTTGCGCGCGATGTCGCCGACGCCAAGTACGACTGGCAGAAGCAGAAGCGACGCTACGCCAAGGCGCTGATCGAAGCCGCGGAAGAGCACGTCAACTCGGCCTCCTCGCGCTATGAGCAAGAGAAGGCGCGGCTGGCGCAGGCCAAGGGCAAGCAGCCGGATCCGAAGTTCAACGTTGGCGAGTTCGATCAGCAGGCCAACGATGCGCGCGGCAAGTGGGACAGCGCTCGCGCGTACGCCGAAAAGCAGGCCGCTGAAGCGACGGGTATGGAGCAGCGCTTCAACCAGCTCAACCAGAAGCTGCAGGCGCAGCGCGGCATGAACAACGCGCAGCAGCCGAGCATGCCGTCGCAGTATCCGTCCCCGCCGGGCCAGCCCTCGCAGTA
>DAORCZ010001119.1:0-2919 GCA_035345735.1 Pseudomonadota bacterium
AAAAATAAATAAAATATTTATATTTTTTATTACATTTCAGTATGTTGCTTTGTAGCTATCGTTACAATTGGTAGTCCATAGAAGCATTGCTAAGCCAATACAGCAACCAGCTCCGAGCAACCGCCCGCCTGCCTCTCCCACTCTCTACGGTTCCCCGCTAAGCGTCTTCCCCTGTACGTATCTTTGTGCCAATGTGCGCGTAGGAGGTCCGTACATGAAAAAGGCACGGCTCCTCTCGCTGCTTCTCGTCGGTTGCATCCCCAGGGTCGCTCGCTTCGAGCGCTTTGACCTGCAACCGGGACACGCCGATGTCCTGTGGCTGTTCATCGACGAGCGACTGCATCGCTGCATCAACCTCCCCAAAGGACCCGTCTGCGCCCGCGTCAGCTACGTCAAAGGGGAAGCCGAGGCCGAGCAGCTACCCAGCATCCCGCCGCCCCCTCCGGCTGAGCCGTCGGCGTGTCACCCAAGGGCCGCGGCTGGGCGCGCGCTAGGAGCGCTGCCATGCGCCGCGCTCTGGCTCTGACCCTTCTCCTTGCGGGATGCACCCACTACGTCCGCATTGAGAACCCCTATCACCGCCCGCTGGATCGCCATCGCTTCTGGGTCCATGGCTTCCTCTGGAACTTTATCGGCGGCCGCATCCAAACCACCGCCGCCTGCGGCGATCGCCCTATCGCCATCGTCGAGACGCGAAAGAGCATCGGCAACTACCTCATCAGCTGGCTGACTCTCGGCATCTACACCCCCATGCAGGTTCTCATCACCTGCCGCGAAGCCCGGCCGCAGTACCTAGGCTATCCGTCGGGCCCCGCAACCCGCCCAGTCATCATCAACACCGCACCCGTCTACGGAACCCCCAGCCCCGCTCCGTACGCCCAGCCGCCCCAGCCGCAGCCGTCCTCCCCCTCCCCACCACGCCCCCGCACGCCAGCCACAGCAGCGACACAAACCCAGCTGCAGCGCCGAGAGTGGACAGACCTCACCAGCAAACCACGCACAAGCTCTCTCCCCTAGAGATCCTGTTCACCTTCCCCCGTCGGCGCCCCCGGAGTGCTCAGAGCCGGAATCGAACCAGCGACACGCGGATTTTCAGGGACTGAATACAACACCCAAAGGCAGGGGAAGCCAGGGGGGTTTCTTCCTCTTGGGGAAATCTGCCGTCGGTGGGGATTTCTCTTTGGAAATAGGTACTGAAATTAGGGAGGAAATCAGCGGCCTTGGGGAATCATCAGGCCATGAGCGGCGCGCTACCGGCAGCGAGCCAGCCGCCAAAGACTTGGCGGTGCCGCTGGCAAGGGCTGAGGTAGGGCATAGGACTGCGCAGGCGCAGGGATGCAAGAGATACTGCGCACTCAGATCGAGGCGGGCCGCTTTCAGATTCAGATCAGCTTTGTCGATAGCTGGGAAGGAGTGATGGGGCGGTTGGGAAGATGGGCTCTCTTTTGTGGTACGGTTCGGCCATGTCTCAGCTAGCCCATGTCGCAAATCTTGGCGAACCCAGTACGCCTGAGAAGGGCTTCGCGGTTTGGTTCATCAAACCGAAGGGACATCCTGCGCACGAAGAGGCCGTTCTGCAGCGCGTTCTTCCAACGCTGGGCGGACCTGTGGCAGAGGAGATTGCTCAAGCTGACTCGCCAAGCGCCTTTGAGCTTCGTTTGCTCAAGCTGTTGCACAGCCCCGAGACCGCACAGCGCTATCAGGCCATGGTGCAGGCATGCCTGGCGGCTCCGCTGCCCAAGGATGTCCGCTTCGGCGACGTCAAGCCAGAGATGCAGCAGCGGCTGGGCGATGAGGGCGCTCGGTTACTCAACGAAAACCGGGCATGGCTCGACGCTGCGGCTCACATTGATGCACGTGGGGGCCGGCTAAAGATTGTCTGCAAGGAGCAGGCCGCCTTCACACTGTTTGACTGGATCAGCAGCATCGACATGCACCCCGAGATCGTGCGGCTTGAGTCCGACGCGATCGTCGGTGTCATTGCGGGCTTGGCCATTAGTGGCTTGCTCGTGCGACAGCGACCTATCGCTCCATGGATCGGGCTGTGCCTAGCTGAGCGCTTTGTCGATGGGGTCAAGGCGAGTGTTCGCTTGCATGGGTCGACCCTTTCGGAAGAGGACGCCCCGGCCCTGCTTTCGCCCGCTGACCGCTTGGATTTGGCGGAACTGGCTCGGCAGCACCAGGAAGCCAAGGCGGGGGCGGCGCTGCTGCGGCTGGAACATCTGCAGAGCGATCGCAAGGTCTCGTTTCCATTTGGGGAGCCGATCCTCGATGCGTAGGCCCCTCGCGCGTGGGGCAGTGGCTTGGATCGAAGTCGGCGGCAAGAAGCGGCCGTGCATTGTGCTGGATATCGAGGGCGGGATGGCTTGGTTCATCCACGGAACGCGGACGAAGCGCGAGCTTGCCGCGGTGTGCGTTCCAGCGCCAAGTCCTTCTGCTTCCTGCCTGGGGCTCCGCGAAGAGACTTTTTTCTACGCAGCCAACATCGGACTGATCTCGGCGCACGACGTGGAGCAAGACGAGCGGCATAAGTGCCCGCCAGGCCTGTTTGCTGAGCTCTGTCTGCTACTGCAGCTAAAGCAGCGCGCATTCCTAGCACCAGCCGAGCGGCCTTCACCGCTTGCGGAAGCGCCCGCTTCCTCGGCACGCGGCGAAGTGCGGCGTTCTTAGATCGCGACCGTCTAGGCTGCCGCCAGGCTCAAGCCAAGAACTTGCCGCAAGCGGCCCTTGTAGCGTTGCTAAACAACCGCTTTGTGTAGCCGGTGCAGCGGTGTACATGCACCAAGGCTTGCGGCTGGGCGATTTGCTCTCTGCCCCATCACTCTCGTACGCCCAGCGGCCCGCGGAGACAGTGCCACAAGCTATCAGTTTTTCCCGTTCGGCGTCGTAGTATCCCCGGCAAGGGCTTGCCTCTATGTC
>DAORCZ010001120.1:0-2908 GCA_035345735.1 Pseudomonadota bacterium
TGATGCCGACCTGGCCCGGCGGACACTTCGACGGCGGCGGTGGCACGGCATCGGCGTGCAGCAACCCCGGAGCCAGCACCAGCCCACGCAGCACAATCGCCGCCAGGCCCCACGTCCGTAGTTTGATCATCTTGGCGCCCTCTTCCTGCCGTCGCGCCTGGCTGGCCGCACCAGCCCGCAGGACAGCCCCGTCAGCGTACCGGGAATCGGTGGTCGCCGGCTAGCCCCGCACGCATCCGTCTTCCGCGGCCCAGCCCCCCGCCGGCCCAGCCTGGCCCCCGGCCGCCGGCAAGCTGTGGCAGACTCGCGAGGATGTGGATCCCGCTCCTCATCCTCGCCTCGTTTGTCACGCTGATTTTCCTCTCTACCAGCCTCAAGGTCCTGCGCGAGTACGAGCGCGCCATCGTCTTCCGCCTGGGACGGGCCCGCAATCGGCCGATTGGACCGGGGCTGGTGCTGATGCTGCCGTTTGGCATCGATCGCGCTCAGGTCGTCGACCTGCGCACCAAGGTCATCCAGATTCCGACGCAGGAAGTGATCACCCGCGACAACATCTCGATTGGCGTCGATGCCGTGGTCTACGCCGATGTCCAGTCGCCGGCCGATGCCGTGCTGCGCGTCGAGCAGTACATGCCGGCCACCCTGCAGCTAGCGGCGACGACGCTGCGATCGATCATCGGTCGCATGGAGCTAGACGAAGTGCTGGCCAAGCGCGCCGAGATCAACCTAGAGGTGCAGGAGATCCTCGACGCCCGCGTCGAGCAGTGGGGCATCGACATCACCGCCGTCGAGATCAAGGACATCTCGCTGCCCGCCGAGATGAAGCGCGCCATGGCCCGCCAGGCCGAAGCCGAGCGCGAGCGCCGCGCCAAGGTCATCATGTCCGACGGTGAACTGCAGGCAGCCGTCAAGCTTGCCGAGGCCGCGCGCCTGATCTCCAGCGAGCCCGCGGCGCTGCAGCTACGCCTGTATCAGACGATGGTTGAGGTCTCGACCCAGCCCAATATGACCATCGTCCTGCCCGTACCGATTGAGCTTCTAGCCGGCCAGGGCGAGACCAACCGGGGAGCAGCCCTCGGGCAAGCAGCCGTCGCGGCAGCCGCGGCCGCCATCCCCAAGCTGGCGCAGGGTAAAGAGGGCACGGCCCCAGCGCTCAATCCCGCATCGCCGGAAAACATCGGCACGCTCGGCCTGACCGACAAGTCGACCGTCCCCAAGTAGCCGCCCCTCGCTGGCCAGATGCTGCGGTGCGGGCGATTTTGGTTTCCACGTCGCCGCTCTCCAACTAGTCTCGTCGCAAACTAGCTTACTCACATGGCAGAGACGCAATCTTCTCCCCTCGCCACCGTCTTTCGGACGGTGGTTCGATTTCGCTGGCTGGTCGTGGCGCTGTACGCGCTACTCATGGGACCGGCGGTGTACCTGGCCATCCAGGTCCCGCAGGACAACGCGCCCGATCGGCTGATCCTCGAAAGCGACGACGACTATCGGGCCACCCGCGCCTTTGAACAGGTCTTCGGCTCGGCCGAGTACGTCATCCTGTGGGCCGAGGCCGACGATCCCTTCTCGCCCGAGGTGCTGCGCCGCCTGCTCGATCTCGAAGCCAGCCTGAGCAAGCTCGATCGCATCTCGACGAACTCGGCGCTGGGAATTTTCCGGCGCGCCAAGGCCGGCTTTGAGCCCACGCCCGAGACCGCCGCCGCTTTCAAGAAGTTCGCCCTGGGCAGCGATATCTTCCGTCGCCAGGGCTTGGTCGGCGAGCACCACCTGAGCATCCCCGTCGTCCTCGCCAACCAAGGAGCCAACGACCGCCGCCTGCTGCTCGACAAAGTTGATGCCGTGCTGGCGCCGCTGGAAAAGAATCCCGCCCCGCTCCTGCGGCTGCGCAAGGTCGGTCAGTCGTATGTGCACGCCTACCTCGATCGCGACACGCGCGAGACCGGCATGCGCTACTTCCCGCTGTTCTTCCTGTTTGTGATTGGGCTCAACGTCGCGCTGTATCGCTCGTGGCGGGCCCTCTTGGCCTTCATCATCACCCTCGGTGTTTCGGCGGCAATGACCGTCGGTTTCGTCGGCCTGACGGGCGGCGTGTTCACCATCGTGTCGCAGGTGGTGCCGATGACCATCCTCATCACCTGCACCGCCACCCTGGTCTATCTGCACTCGCGCTTCGTCGACCAGCCCGAGGGCACCAGCGTCGATGACCACCAGATCTTCGCCCTGTGCAACAAGTTCCTCGCCTGCACCGCCTCGATCTTCGCCGCCGCGGTCGGCTTTGCTGCCCTCGCGGTCTCGAAGATTCGCCCGGTTCGCGAGATGGGTCTGTGGGTCGCCGTCGGCCTGTTTCTGACCTGGCTGACGGTGTTCACGCTCTTCCCGGCGCTGCAAAAAATCCTCAAGACACCGACGCAGCGCGAGCGTCCGATTGGCGCCGGCTGGTATCTCAGGCTCGTTCACTTCCTGCCACGCTTCACCTATCGCTATCGCTGGCTGCTGGTGCTGGGTTCGCTGACGATGTCGGCCGCCGGGGCGGTGGCGCTGTTCGGCCTGCAGCCGGCCGGCATCAAGCCGATGTACCTGCAGACCAACCCCGTCGAGTACATCCCGCACGACTCGGCGCTCTACAAAGACACCAAGGAGCTAGGCAAGCAGCTAGGCGGCCTGTCGGTGACCACGCTGTGGCTGCGCCCGACGCCGGAGGCGCAGGCGGCCAAGCGGACGCTGGGCGCCGTCAGCAAGGCCGAGCTGCTGCGGGCCCTCGACGATCTGCATAGCACCATCGACAAGATGTCAGGCGTCGGCAGCGTCACCAGCCTGGTGACGATCCTGCGCACCCTGCGCTACGTCGCCGGTAAGTCGGATCAGCTTCCGACCGACAGTGAGGCGCTGGAAAAGATCAGCGACGACT
>DAORCZ010001121.1:0-2907 GCA_035345735.1 Pseudomonadota bacterium
CGATGGAGGTCTATCAGGTGACGCGCGCCAATATGCGGGTCAGCGATCGCAGCGATCAGCCCGAGACCGATCGCTACTACTCGACGAAGTCGGCGACGACGTCCTGCCCGCAGCAGCCGTGCAATGGACTTTCGGCCACGCGCCTCAATATGCCGACCGGCCAGCCCGAGCTGTGGTCGGGTGTCGATCTCAGCGGCCTGGGCCTGTCGCCGCGTGGCCTGCAGCAGCTGCAAGACGAGCTGGCATCGGGCAAGGCCTACGTCAGCACCACCGGTGTGGCCAAGCCGACCAGCGTGCCCATCGGTCAGGCCTTCCGTCCGCTTCTGTCTGGCCCGCTTCCGTAGCCTCCACCCGCCCCACAGGATCGCTCCGGGGCGACTTCTCTCCGGACGCTCACCTACCTTTCTTCTCCGTCGAAAATCGCAACAAAAAACCTGACGCCCTGAGCTGCTGCTGAGCATCCATATTTCATCCAAGTAGTCCGGGGGGACAGAGTGGATGAAGCGAATCCGCGTCGAATCGCAGGCTGACCCGATCGAGGTAACGACCAACTCGCGCGTCCTCGATGCCGTGCTTGCGGCGCGGGAAAAACTCCTCATGGCCTGCGGGGGCAAGGGGCTCTGCGCGACGTGCCATGTCTATGTCACGGCCGGGGCCGAACAGCTCTCGCCAGTGACTCCGCGCGAGCGCATGTCGCTGCCCATGCTCGCTGATCGTCGCGCCTGTTCGCGCCTGGCCTGCCAGGCCAAGGTGCAGGGCGAAGGCGTGCGCATCGAGGTCCCGCGTGGGCGCTTCATCGACTCGGCCTCTGATCTGGAAGCGTTGATCGGCCGGCGGGCGGAAGAGCGAATCATGCATCCGGTCACCGGCGCGGTGCTGATTGAAGCCGGCAAGCTGATCACGCGCAGCCGCATCGCCGAGCTGTCCTTCGTCGCCGTCGATATCGCCGAGATGAAGACCCGCTCGCTATCGATCCGCGAAGGCAGTCCGTAACCCTGGTTGGCCCTCTTCCGCAGCGAGGTAGTCCGTGGCACTAGAACTTCCAAGCGCAGTCATTGGTACCAGCCCCCACCTGCAACACAACCACTACGAGCCGAGCAAGTTCTTCCGTCGTGAAGAAAACGGCCGGCTGTTTAACCGCTATGGCCAGCGCATGATGCTGGTCAGCGAAGACTTCATCGTTGGCTATCAGCTGGCTCTGCAAGAAGAAGTCGGCGATGCCGCGGCCGAGATCATGTATCGCTGCGGCTTGGAGTGGGGCCGCGCCGATATCGCCGGCTTTGCCTCACGCTTTCAGGCGGAGTTCGGGCACGGCATCAGCGATGGGCACTCGCGCATGGTGCTGGAGTCGTGGTGGTGGCCGCTGCAGGCCGCCGGCTGGGGGCGCTGGAACTACGACCTCTCGCAGCTTAAAGAAGGCATGATCTTCGTCGATCTCTACGACTCCGTGGTCGCCAAGAGCATCGGCAACATCGGCAAGGTGGCCTGCCACTACTACGCGGGTCTCTTCGCCGCCGTCTTCAGCTACATCGCGCGCGCTGAGCTCTCGGGTCTAGAGATCCAGTGCTACTCGATGGGCGAGGAGTATTGCATGTTCCTGGTCGGGGCCAGCAAGCGCATCAACGCCGCGCAGTTCTGGTCCCGCGAGGGCGCCACCGCACAAGAGATCATCGCGCGCTTGTAGCGCTGATTTCCGACGGATACCGGCTACAAGCCAAGGAGTCATGGCCATGGAGGGCAGAGGTAACGAGCTCCCCGAGCCCGGGATGCGCGAAACGGTGCGACGCTATTTTGCGCGGCTTACGCTGCGCGCCGGCCCCAACGCCATCGCGGCGGGTTGGGCGCAGCTCCCCGTCGAACACTACTTCGTCGCGCTGCGTCAGCCGCCGCGCTTGATCAACCTGGAGCGGCGATCCGCCACCTTGCAGAGCGGGTCCTTGGGGACACTGTTCGTCGGCGTGCGCTGGGTCTAGTCCGCTACACCGTCTGACTTAGGGGGAATGATCCATGAATCGGCAGATCCTAGAGATGTTCGGCAGCGCTGAGGGGCGATACCTGACGGCGAGCGAGCAGAGCACACTCCGCGACTACGCCCAGGGCCTAGAGGCTCGGTTGGCCGCGATGAGCGAGATCAGCAGCAAAGAGACGACCATCGTCGAACAGACGGTGCGCGAGATCTTTCGCGCCTATCCCGACATGGAGAAGACGTTCAAAAACGCCATGCAGACCTGCATCCGCGATGAGACGCTGGTGCTGCGCTATACGGCGATGGCCATGCTGCGCAACGATCCGCAGTATCTCAACGATTCGCTTTTGACCTGGCTGTCGACGATCTTGCGCGGGGTTGGCTTCGCGCCGCACTTCATCGAAGACACCTACAAGACCCTGGCCCTGGTTGCGGGGCGTGAGCTGTCGCCGGCGACTGCCAAGCTCTTGCATCCCTTTGTGCTGCAGTGCGCGGCGGTGCTGTCCGGACGCGAAAGCAGCGATGCGAGCAAGGAGGCGAAGTAGCCATGGCCGGGGAGAGCCTGCGTCCGCTCAACTACTTCAGCAGTCCGCAGTACATCCGCAGCGAGCTACGCGCCGGCGTGCTGCGCAGCCGCGGCGGCACGCGCTTGGTCGGGATCAGCGAAGATTTTCTGCGCGGTTTCGTGCTGGCCTGCGAGCACGAGACAGGACCGGCCACTGGCGTGGTGCTGCGTCGCTGCGGCAGCTTCTTCGGGGCGCGCCTGGCTCGCCGTAGCGAGTCCGAGCTGTCGGCCTATCTTTCGCGCTCGCTGCGCGACTGCACGATGTCAGAGTTCACTTTCTTGGTGTCCGATCTGTGGCAGAGCAGCGGCATGGGCGAGCTCCGCATCGACTGGTCGCGCGGTCAGTACGGCTTTCTTTCGGCCAAGCTGCTCAACA
>DAORCZ010001122.1:0-2907 GCA_035345735.1 Pseudomonadota bacterium
CCCTGGCCAGCACGCAGATGCTGAGCGAGCTCGCCGAGTCTCGGCGCATGGCGGGGCGGCGCACCCACATTCGTTTCGAGAGTCAGAATCCAGCGCTGCGCGCCATCCTGGCCCAGGTCGAGCACGTGGCAAGCACCGCCGCGACGCTCCTCATCCTTGGCGAGACGGGCACCGGCAAGAGCGTGCTGGCGCGCCATATTCACGAGATCTCGGGCCGCTGTCACCTGCCGTTTGTCACCGTGCAGTGCGCTGTCATCTCGCCATCGCTGATCGAGTCGGAGCTGTTCGGTCACAAGAAGGGCGCCTTCACTGGAGCGCAGCAGGCGCATGCCGGACTTATCGAAACGGCCGGCGCAGGAACGCTGTTTCTTGACGAGATCGGCGACCTGGCGCCTGAACTGCAGGGCAAGCTGCTGCGCCTGTTAGAAGAGCGCGAGTACGTCCGCGTTGGCGATACCGTGCCGCGGCGAACCGATGCGCGGATCATCGCCGCCACCCATCGCGACCTGAAGCAAGCGGTGAAAGCCGGCCGCTTTCGCGAGGATCTGTACTACCGCCTCAGCGTCCTTGTGCTGCGCATGCCTGCCCTGCGCGAGCGGCGCGAAGACATCCTGGAGCTCGCACGCGGCATCGTGCACGAGCTAGGTCTGCGCCATCGCGGCGTCAGCATGGCGATGTCCCCCGATCTGGAGAGCGCGCTCCTGGCCTATTCCTGGGCGGGCAACCTGCGCGAGCTCGTCAATGTGCTGGAGCGCGTCGTCATTCTGGCCCGAGGCACGACGCTGGGCGTCGACTTGCTACCGGAAGAGCTGCAGGACGGCCTGCGCCGGCGACCCGAGACCGTGCTCGGCGAAGAGACGCTAGAGGCCGCCGAGCGGCGCCACCTGATCTCGGTGCTGGCGCGTCATCCGACGCTCGACTCGGCAGCCAAAGCGCTCGGGGTCGATCCCTCGACGCTGTATCGCAAGCGCGAGCGGCACGGGCTGCTGTAGGTCGCCTGTCTACTCCCGCCCGTCGTGCAGGGCTGCACGATGCCGGTCTCGGGGGCCATGCAGCGGCGCATCGCAGGGCAGGGTAGGGGGTGTCATGCGCCGGCCTCCAGATCCTGTGATCGAAGCCTGAGCTCGACGGAGAACGCGATTCTTCGGCCTGCGCGCCGGCACTCGGCACGCCGGCTGCAATGACAGCTGGGCATGCTGAACCCGCTGCGTGCACTAGAAGATGCGTTGAGCCGGCATGTATCGCCGATCAACGCGCGAGCCATCATCGAGCGCAGCCGTCGTTCGCTCACCGACCCCAGTCGCTTGGCTTCGGAAGATCGTGGGCGCTTTCTGACCTCGGTACGCGCCACCGTTCGACTGTTTACCAGCGACGAAAAGGCCATGGCCATCGTCGATGACTTCGAGCGCCGCCTGCAGCCCGGAGTGACCCAGGTTGCGCACGAGGTGCTGACCTACCGCATGCACGATGAAAATGATCTGCGCGCGGCCCGGGCGGGCGTACGGGATGCTTGTCTGGCCTTCGCTGCGCGAGCCACCGATGCTCAGCGGGTGGCGACGGCGGTAAGTGAGCTGGGCCGCAACATCATCGCCTACACCCCCGGTGGACAGATCGAGATCGAGGTGCGGCGCGGCCCCCCGCTGCGCGTGCGCTTGCTAGCGACCGACCACGGCGGGGGCATCCCGCACCTTGAAGCGGTGTTGGCAGGCAGCTATCGCTCGAAGACGGGCCTCGGGCGGGGCCTGCTGGGCGTCAAGCGCCTGATGGATCAGTTCCAGATCCAGTCCGGTCCCGAGGGAACTCGCATTGAAGCGGAGGTAACGCTCCTATGTTGAACGCTGACACTCAGGCCGCGCCGCGTCGCGGTGATCTGATCCCGGTGATCGAGCTGTGGGGGCACTTGCTAGTGCCGTTGCAGGGCGACATCGGCGATCGCCAGATGCAGGACATGATCGACGACGTGCTGCGCCGCATCGCGCTGCGCGGTGCCGAGGGCCTGCTGATCGATGCCTCGGGGATCTGGATTGTCGATAGCCACCTGTGCGCTGGCATCGGACGCCTAGCGACGGCGGCCAGCATCATGGGTGTGCCCAGCGTGCTGTGCGGCCTCAGCGCTGAGGTCGTCATGACGCTGCAGACCATGGGGTTTGAGCTGAACGAAGTGAAGACCGCAACCACTTTGGAGCGCGCACTTGAGGCGCTCGGCGTCGTGGTGCAACGGCACGAGCGGCAAGGAGAAGGACGATGAGCTTGGATTCGCTGAGCGAGCTAGAGAAGCTACGCGCCATGATGGGCGTCCTGTTTGACCACAACCCCGACGGAGTGTGCATCTCGGATGCCGCCGGCAACATGCTGACCAACCCGGTTGGCGCCGCCATGCTGCCGGCCTTGCCGCAAGTCGATTCGGCGATCAATCCATCCGCTTGGTCGCAGACCTTCGGGCTGTTCATGGCCGATCGCAAGACGCCCCATCCGACGGAGTCACTGCCGCTGGTGCGTGCCCTGCATGGCGAGACCGTGCGCGACTACGAGCTGTTTTGTAAGTCACAAACGATGCCGCAGGGAATCTGGCTGAGCGTAACCGCATCGCCACTGCCCAACGGCAGCGCGGTGGCGGTGTTCCGCGACATCAGCCAGCGCAAGCGCCTGGAAGATGATCTCGCGCAGCGCAACATCGAGCTGGGCCGGCAGACAGACGAGAACCGCGAGCTGATCGAGCGCCTGCGGCTGGCCATCGACGAGCTGAGTACGCCGGTGCTGGAGCTTTGGGAGGATGTCCTGGCTCTGCCGATCGTGGGTGTGGTCGATACCGTGCGCAGCACGCGAATGATGGACAAGGCGTTGTCCGAGGTCGTAAACCGTCGCTGCCGCTTCGTCATCATCGACATCACGGGGGTCGATGTCATC
>DAORCZ010001123.1:0-2904 GCA_035345735.1 Pseudomonadota bacterium
TGCTGGCATCGCTAACCGCCGAGGTGACGGTGCAGCGCGATGGCGCACTCTTGGTCACGCTGCTGCATCCCCACCTGAGCAGCGCAACCGACCTAGCCCGGCAAGCGGCCCGCTGCGCCCTCCTCCTGCACGCTCGGCTACCGCAGGCTCACTTTGCCATCTGCACCGGCACCGGCCTTCTGACGCAGCATGCTCCCGAAGGTTCGGCGGTCGACGCCGCCTTGGAGATGGTGCAGCACGCCGATGCCAGCGCGAGTCAGCAGGCCACGATCTTCATCGACAGCCTGACTGAAAATCTGCTGGGCGGCTACTTCGCGGTGAAGCAGGCCAGCGACGGAAAACCATCCCAGCTCTTGCACGAAGTAAGGACGGTCGAAGCCGGCTTTGCCCCCTCGGGCAAGAAGCTGGCCTGCATCGGCCGCGACAGTGAGCTAGCGATGCTGGACGGCGTGTTCGCCGCCTGCCGCGATGACAGCGTCGCGCGTGGAGCCCTGGTCATCGGCCCACCCGGGATCGGCAAGACCCGCCTGCGCCGCGAATTCTTGCAGCGTCTGCAGACCCGCGACGAACCCTTCTTGGCCTTGATTGGCGCCGGGGATCCGCTCAACGTCGGCGAATCGTATGGGCTGCTCGGGCAAGCTGTCCGCCGCTTGTCAGGCATTGCCGAGCGCGAGCTTCTGAGCATCAACCCCAGCCCGCATGTCGACCGCCGTCAGCTGCTCGCCACCTGGCTCGCGCAAGAAGCGCCTGAGCTGAATCAAGCGCAGGCGCTGTTCTGCCTGTGTGAGCTCTGCGGCATCCCGCAGCCGACGGGCAAAGAGAGTGCCCACGAGCCCGACGCCGACAATCCCGTAGGTGGCCTGGACCCGCGCGAGCACTCGCAGCTGGTGCTGGAGACCTGGCTCGATCTGTTGCGAACGCTGTGCGCAACGCGCCCGGTCTTGATCGTGCTCGAAGATCTGCAGTGGGGAGACCAGCCCACGGTGCGCTTGATTGATGCTGCACTGCGCGAGCTACGCGACACTCCGCTGATGGTCTTGGCTCTCGGTCGGCCCGAGCTACGCGATGCCTTCCCATCACTGTGGAACGGCCGCGACGTGCTCGAGCTGCGACTGGGCGGATTGAGCCGTCGTGCCGCTGAGCGGCTCTTGGATCAGCTGGCCAAGGGCGCAGGCGTGCCACCACTTGGCGCCGCTGAGCGCGAGCAGCTTCTGTCCTTTGCGGCGGGCAACGCGCTGTTCCTGGAAGAGCTGTTCCGGTCGCGCCTCACCGGCGGCAACGATCGCGCGCCAGAGACCGTTCTGGCCATGCTGCAGGCCCGCCTGAATCGCATCGACAATGCCGCCCGGCGCACGCTGCGAGCGGCCAGCCTGTTCGGTGAGCGGTTTGTTCGCAGCGGCGTCGCCCACCTGCTGGGGCACAAGGTATCGGCAGCCGCGCTGTCTCGCAGCTTAAAGCAGCTCGTCGAAGCGGAGCTGCTCGAACCCCAGCGCGACAGCAACCAGCCGGGGGATGAGGAATTCGTCTTCCGTCATCCCCTGCTGCCGCGCGCGGTGCAGGCCATGCTGCTCGAAGACGAGCGCGAATCGCTGCTGCCTCTCGTCGAAGAATTTCGGCGCAAGGCTGCTCGCAAGGCGCAAGGCTAGGCACCTGGCATCGCGCCTCGGATGGCGGGATCAGCGGGGATCGGCGAAGTCGCTCTCGCTCAGCTCTTCGAGCAGCCCGGCGAGCGCATACTCCGGTTCGGAAGCGCGCAGGATCGCCCGCAGAAGCGGAATGCCCCAGCCATAGGTTGTCACCGCCGCCCCCTCGGTCCCCGTCGCTGTTGAGGCGATGAGCAGGCTAAAGACGCGCAGCTCGGTCAGGGCCTGCTCCAGCACCGAAAACGGCACGCTGCGCTCCAGCGTGGCCTGCAGGATCTTGTGCGCCTCGGCGGCCGTGAAGCGATCGTGTCCCAGCAGCGCATAGACCAAGATCTGCGTCAGGCGCCGCGTGTTCATCTTCAGCATCGTCACCAGCTGGTCATAGACTCGCTGGCTGTCCTCGGCAGAGCGCAGGTGCGACTCGCGCAGCACCAGATCATCCGCTTTCAGCTCGCTGAGCATCTGATCGCAGATCAGCTGCACGAAGCTGGGATAGCCGCCGGTGTCGCGGGCAATGCGCTGCGGCAGCTCAGGGTCGGCGTAGCGCACCGAGAGCAGTGCCATCGGCTTCGTCGAAAGCTCGACAGCTTCGGCCTGCTCCAGCGGTCCCAGAAGCAGGACGCGCGCGAAGTTGTAAAGCGGCGAGCTCTGCGACAGCGCCTGGCGGTACAGGTAGAGATAGCCAGCCATGACCACCGCGCACAGATCCTGGGCCTGCAGCGCCCGCAGTGCGTTGAGCAGTGGAAAATCGCGCTCCGCGTCGGTCTTGACCAGCGCGTCGCCCTCATCGATGAGCAACACAACCCGTCGTCCGGTGTGCTGCTGCCGCACGCGAATCAGCTGGATGATGAGCGCCTCGGGGTTCTCGGAAGGCACGCCATCGACCGCGGCCCGCGCCACGACCGAGAACTGTCCCGAGGACGAGCCCGCCCCGGCGGCAAACCGCGCCGTTTCCATCGCCACTTGCAGCGCCACGGCGGCGTCTTCGTAGCTCTTGATGCCCAGCAGATCGAGGAAGTGGACGTCGAACTCAGGTCGGTTGAGACGCAGGGTCTGCGCCAGGCGCTTGAGCAGCGAGGTCTTGCCGACCCGGCGAGGTCCGACGAGGATCGCCTGCGGTGAAGCCGCCGTCGCGAGATCGCGCAACAGTGCCTCGCGTCCAACGAACATCGTCGCCGACTTGACGTCTCCCTCGTGCGTATATGGCGAGCTAGTCAGCAGGCGGCGTGCATGCAGCAGGCCGGCCAGGCGACGCGAAGGA
>DAORCZ010001124.1:0-2900 GCA_035345735.1 Pseudomonadota bacterium
CCTACGCCAACTTCTGAGTTGGTGGCGAGCCAGTGGTGGGCCGGTGCTGGGGGACAGGAGATGGCGAGGCGGGAAGCGGGGGGCAGGGGGGGAGGAGAGCGGAGCGGATGCCTACGGAGTCAGCTTGTGCAGGATGCTGCCCGAGTAGCCCACGGCAAACACATCCTTGCCCGCGCCAAAGACGCCGATGAGCGAGATGGTCGTGCCGGAGTCCTGGCGCTTCCAGGCTTGGCCGTCGTAGTGCAGGACCGTGCCGCCTAGGCCGACGGCGTAGACGTTGTTGGCGGCTGTGCCCCAGACGCCACGCAGGCTGAAGGTGGTGATCGGGTCGACGCGGCTCCAGGTGCCGGTGTAGCGCAGCATCACGCCGTTGTCGCCGACGGCCCAGACGTCGTTGGGTCCTGAGCCCCAGACCGCTCGCAGCGCCTGGTCGCTCTCCGGCAGGGTGTAGCGCTCGCCAGCACCGGTACCGTTGTAAAAGAGGATCTTGCCGGGGAAGCCGGTGAAGTCTTCGCCGTTCGGACCTTCCTGGCCACCGCCGACAATCCAGACGTTTTGCGCATCAGAACCCCAGGCGGCGCGGAGGACCGTGCCGACCTTCGGGGTCACCGTCACGGCCACCCAGTTGGCACCGCTGCGACGCAGCACGGTGTCATTGAAGCCGACGGCGACGCCTTCGCTGCCGCTGATCCAGATGGACTGTAGCGCCGCCGTTAGACCTCCCGGTAGGTTGATGCCCGCGTTCGACCACGCGCTGCCGTTCCACTGGAAGATGCGCGGACCACCGGTGGCGGGCGTCGCGTCAAACGCCACGCTCCACAGGTTATCGACCGGACCCGAGAGGCCGCGGAAGCGCAGGTAGATGCTGTTGGTCACGCTGCTCCACTGCGAGCCGTTCCAGCGCAGGGTGGCGCCCCAGTCGCCCACGGTCACCAGGTTGTCGGCGGCGCTGCCTGAGATGGCGTTGAGCGGTCCAGACACTCCCGTCAGATTGTCGACCGGGCTGGAGCTGGTGAAGCCCGTGCCATTGAAGCGGAGGATGCTGCCGCTGGCGCCGACCATGAACAAGTCGTTGGCGGCCGTGCCCCACACCGAATAGAGCGACACCGGCAGGGTTCCCGGGACGTCGGCGAACATCGTGCCGTTCCACTTTTTGACGATGCCCTGGCGCTTGGTCGGATCCTTGGTGGCGGTGTCGGTGTACAGCACGTCCCCGACGGCGAGCACGTCGCTGCCGCTGGCCCACATCGAGTAGATGCCGAAGTTGCCAAACGGGCTGACGGTGGTCCAGTTGGTGCCGTCGAAGCGGCGGATGGCTCCGCTGAGCGAGGAGACAAACAGGTTGTTGGCGGCGGTGCCGGTGATCCCGGTCAGGATCTCGTTCATCGCGCCGGCGACGGTGCTGGCCGACCACATGCTGCCGTCGAACTTCAGCAGCGAGCCGCTGGCTCCGACGGCGTAGATCGTCCCGCCGGTGCCCCACACGCCCTTGAGCAGGACCTGATAGGCCGGGTCGGTGGGGGTGGTCACGCGGTTCAGCGTGCCGCCCGACTTGCGCAGGACCACGCCGTTGGCGCCGACCATCCAGACGTCGTCTTTGCCGCTGCCCCAGACCGAGTACAGCGCACCGAGTCCGGTGGTGCTGCCCGAGATGGTCATCGGCGTCCAGGTCTGACCGTCATAGTGCAGGACGACGCCGCGATCGCCGACCGCGTAGATGTCGTTGGCGTCCACGCCCCACAGGGCATAGAGCGGGCTCTTGGTCGGGCTGAGGACGGACTTCCAGCTGCCGCTCGTGTAGTGCAGCAGGGTGCCGCTCTCGCCGGCCGCCCAGGCGTCGGTGGCCGAGCTACCCCAGACGCTCCAGAGCGTGTTGCCCTGGGGCTGCGGGAACAGCCAGCACCATTCGTCCTTGCTGCAGCCGGGCTGTTGTGGGCGCACGGTGTTCATATCCGTCGAGCTGCCCATGTCGCCCACGGTTCCGAGGTCGTTGTCGCTATTGCCGGGGTTCTTGGGGCAACCGGTCAAGGACAGAGTAAGTAGCCCCCCAAGGGCAATGAGTGCTCGTCCCGGAACACTACGCATCATGCTCCCCGGAGCTATCTGAGAGCGGCTGCGCGAAGTCTTGCTTTCGTCGAGTCGGTCCATTCCTACGGCCTCTCAATCTAGTGGCGTGATGATGTGTATTTTATCTCTCGGAATCGGGGATGGCGCTAATTCCTTTTCCCCGACGCACAAAAAAAGCCCGACCGCTTCCGCGGGGGGGGGCGGTGCAGTCATCGGCACAGACCGGCCTGGCAGGCCGCGGCAGGTCGGCGGCTACGGCGGGTTATCGCAGAACGGCTGGACTTCTTTGGTCAGATCGAGGCCGCCAAGAACTCGACAGCCAAAGCGAAAGTAGGCATCGAGCTTGGTAGGGACGCTGCGCGCCGTGCCACCGCCGCCGGTAAAGATCAGGCGGCTGCCATCGGGGCTGTAGCTAACGCTGCGGCCAGCGCCTGCCGTATCGTCAATCGTTAGCTGTGGAGACCCGGTCTTGGCATCGAAGACGCGCACCGTGTGGTCATCGCCTGAGGTGGCGATGGTGGCCCCATCCGAAGAGAAGCTGAGGCTGCGCACGACGCCGCTGTGTCCGGTGATGGTCAGCTGCGGCTTGGCTCGGGCGACGTCCCAGATGATGACCGTGCCGTCGGCGCTGGCGGTGGCCAGTCGCGAGGCATCGCGTGCATAGGCGGCGGCGAGTACGTCCTGAGTATGCCCGGTGAGAACCTGCAAGCGCTGGCCGCTGGCCGCATCCCAGATGGCCGCCGTGGTGTCCGAGCTTGCCGTCACTACCCGGGTCCCATCGGGGGAATAGCTCGCCGCGCGGACCTCGGCGGTGTGGCCGACGAAGCTCGCCA
>DAORCZ010001125.1:0-2898 GCA_035345735.1 Pseudomonadota bacterium
GAAGGCGCTTTTACTGTACTAGGAATCGTGCGCGGAATGCAGGACGTGGGCGACGCGATCGCGTAGGCGGGCGAGGCCACGCCGGAAAATGTCGCTGGGGGCGAGCAGGCTCATGACGATAAAGGCCTTGCCGGGCTGGCAGAGATCAAAGAAGTAGCCAGGGTGGACCAGCACGTCGTCATCGCGCAGCAGGCGGACCGTCCACTCATCTTCGCTGAGCACGGCCGGCAGGCGGAGGATGCAGTACCAGCCGGCTTCGACGGGGAGCGGTGACACGGCGCTTCCGGCCAGGGTCTGTCGCAGGGTCTGCAGGTTGTCTGCCACGTGGGCGAGCAGCGCAGTCCGGATGCGGGGTTGCTGCGCAAGCAGGGCCGGCGCGGCCAGCTGAACCGGCGTGCTCACCGACAGGAAGGTATCGGCGACAAGCTCTAGCCGATCCTGGGCTTGCGAGCGCAGCGGCTCGGGTCCGCTGACGTGAATCCAGCCAAGCTTCAGCTGCGGCAGGCCGAGCACTTTCGACAGGCCCGAGAGCACGAAGGTCAGCGGCTGCGCATCGTCGGAGGCGGGCTCGCCGAGCACCGAGGGCACAAGTCGATCGGCAGGCATCTGGGACGCGGACGCGGGGGCCAGCGACGGCAAGAGGTAGTCCGAGAACACTTCATCGACAATCAGCGCGAGCCCCGCTTGCGCGCAGTGCCGCCGCAAGAGCGCGAGCTCTGCGCGTCGCAGCACAGAGCCGGTGGGGTTGTTGGGACTGACGGTGATCAGGGCGCGGGCCCGCCCGCTCGCCGCCGCGTTGGCCGCCGAGAGCTCGTCGGCCGACAGCGCAAAGTGATCGACACAGTCGCGCAGCGCATAGGGGATGACCTGCACGGCGGACAGGCGGGCCAAGTAGTCGATGAGGGGATAGCTCGGCTGGGGAAACAGCACGGCATCACCGGGATCGCACAGCAGCTGAAACAGCCAGCTATACGCCTCGCTGGTGCTGGCACACAGCACAAGCTGTTCCGGATCGATCGCCAGGCCGCGGCCGCGGTAGTAGTCGGCGATGGCGGCCCGGCAGGTCGGCAGGCCACGCGGCGTGGGCTCGTAGCGCAGACCCGCCGGGTCACCCAGGACCGCGAGCGCCCTCGCCAGCTCGTCATCGTAGAGCTGCGGCAGGGCCTGCGTCGGATTGCCGACCGTCAGATCGAGGGGCGGGGGGGCGGCAGCGGGCCGAGCCTGCAGCGCCACGGTCAGCGGATTGTGCGACTGATCCCAAGACAGACGAGAGGAGAACACAGGAGCGGCAGATATCCCGTCCCCGGCGCTGGATCAAGTCTTGTCCGCGCAAAAACAGAGCCGCGGCAGCCTCGGCAGGAACCAGGGGTTCGGCACCCACTCGACGGGGGCGCCAACGCAAGAGGGCGGCAGCCGCCGAGTCGGGCCTAGTCCACCGACGCAGCCCCCTTGCGGGCAAAGCAGAGCACCAGCACGGCATAGAGCAGCAGGAAGGTCATCGGGATCGCCACAGCCATCCGCAAGTTGTGCGCCCTTCGTAGCTCGCCTTCGGTCGCGAAGACCTCGACCATGCGCCGCTCGGCGCCTTCGGCGATGGCAATGCCCGCCTTCTGACACTTCGCGACCGACATGCTCAGCGCGAGCCCGCAATCGACGGGACCTGAGCCTGACCAGGCGGCACTTGAGATCACCCAGGCTCCGTCCCTGTGGGGCGGCGCCTGGATGCCCCGGCAGTGAAAGCCCACCACCCGCTGCACGCCGGCATCGAACAGCGGGGCCACGACGGTGCTGGTGGCTGAGGCGCTCTTGCCCGAGCCGCGTCGCACGCGGGCCCAGCCTTCCTGCCGGTGCAGATGGCGTAGCTCTCGCACGTGCAGAGCGATGATGTCGCTGCTTGGATCCCAGCTGGCTAGTGACGGCTGTTCGACGATCACAGCGCGTGTCGCGACGAGGGCGTGGTGACCTTCGATCGCCATGCCCAGCGCTGCGACGAAGCCGATGAAACCCGCACCCACCCCCGCACCACCAATCCGCGAGGCCGCCCAGGCACTGCCGAAAAGAAACAGGCCGATGGCACCCAGGATCATGCCAATCCACGGCCGCGATATCGCTCCGAAAAGCCCGATAACCCAGCCCAGGGTCACAAACAGCGCACCGATCCCCAGCGCGCGGCGCACCCAGGCAAACGGGGACAGTGCGGGCTGGGTCATGGTCTCGGCAGAGCTCCGGGCTGGGCCGGCCGGGCCACTGGCCTCAGTCTGGCCGAAAGGACAGGTCTGCAGAACGCCCCCCCGGATGCTCGCGACGCGTGATGGCCCACCAAGTTTAGAGTGCACGCAAGACGCCAACTGGCACAAGTCGCTCGCGCAGGCTGCGTGGCCCACGCGCGCTGCATGTGCCGGTCTGCTCGGTTGATTTTAGAGCCGCTTGCGGGGACGGCCGGCGTCGCGCTGGCAGAGTTCGGCAAGCTGCTCCAGGACCCAGCTGTGGGCCGGGCCGAAGGCGGTGTCGGGGCGATAGATGGCCGACAGGGTCAGGGCGTGTTCGTCGTCGGCCCAGCCAGCGGGGTGTAAGCGAACCAGGCGCCGCGCCTTGAGATCGTCGGCGATGAGGTGCTGCGGCAGGTTGCCCCAGCCCAGCCCGGCCAGCAGCAGGCGGTGCTTGGTGTGCAGGTCAGAGACGCGCCAAGTGCGATGCGACAGCACGCCTTGGTCGGGAACGCCCGCGTCGATCCGCTCGCTGAGCACGACCTGGACGTGCGGCTCGAAGGCACGGTGCGGAATCGGCCCGCGCCTTTCCGTCAGCGGGTGCGGCGGGGCTGCGACAGGCAGGAGGAGGATCTTCGACAGCACCCGGCGCTCCAGCTGCGGCGACAGGCCCATCGGACTGACGACGCCC
>DAORCZ010001126.1:0-2891 GCA_035345735.1 Pseudomonadota bacterium
TGTGTCGATGGGCGCTGCAGTGATAAGTGCGCCAGCAACCAAGACTGCGAAGGCAACCAGTGCTGCCAGAAAACCACCGGCCTCTGCGTAAGCGGCAAGTGCGGCGGCATGGCGGGTGGCGCGCTCTGCGGTTGCAGCCTCACTGGGGTGGCTCCCGCGGCGAGCAGCCCGTTAGAGCCCGAGCCCTTTGACCCACCCGGCGAGAGCGGACCGGCCAGCCGTAGCCTGGGGTTGAGCTTGGCGGCCTTGGCGGCCTTGGCGTTTGGGCTGTCTCTGCGGCGGCGTAACCGGCTGACCACGAGGTTGCCATGACTCGTCGCTCGTCGTGGGCGCTGGCGCTCGCGCTGTGCTCAGTATCGCTGGCGGCCCTGCCCACCCCGGCTTGGGCCCAGGATCAGCGCTTTGACATCCAGCCCTGGCGGCCGACGCCGGGGCCACGCGACTTGTTGATCGTGCCGCAGAGCCAGCCGCTGCGACACCTCTCGGGCTCGCTAGGGCTTTATTTCAGCTTCTCGCTCGATCCGCTGGCCCTCTTTGCCGGCCAGGCCAAGCAGCTTCAGATTGTAAAGAACCGCTTCGCCCTGGAGTTCATGGGAGCGCTCGGTCTTGGCGACTGGTTCGAGCTGGGCCTGGCGATGCCGATTATCGTCAGTCAGGGCTCCTCGGAGAACCTGTCGGATATCGGTCAGGAAGGCAGCATCCAGTCGGTAGCCCGCGGCGACCTGTCGATTATCGGCAAAGCGCCGCTGGTTCGTCGGCTGTCGTACGCGCGCGGCTTCGGCTTGGCGGCGTCGCTGCGCGTCAATGCTCCCACGGGTGAGCAGCAGGCCTTCGCCAGTGACGGAGACTGGACCTTTAGTCCGACGCTGATCGGCGACTATCGCTTTGGCAGTGGGGCGCTCATCGCGCTGCAGGCAGGCGGCTACTATCGGCCGATCCGCGAGTTTCAGGACAAGCTGTCGGGTTCGACCGTTGTGGCCGCGGCAGGCGTCGAGATTCCCCTCGTGCGTCGCTGGGGCCTGACGACGCTCGGCGGGGGCTACGTCAACGTCAACATCTTCCACCTACCGGACAAAGCGGCAGACGTGCCGGCCGAGGTCATGCTCGGTCTACGCTGGTATAGCTCGATGGGCGTGACGTTTACGACCGGCTTCAACTTCGGCGCCAACTGTGCTCTGGGCGTGCCGGCGATGCGCTTCTTTCTGGCCGCGGTCTGGGTACCGACAGCGACGAAAGAAGCTGCGGCTATCGACGAATTCAAGAAGCCTCCAGACGATCCTGATGGCGACGGCATTATCGGTGACAAAGACCTCTGCCCCGAGCACAAGGGCACGGCAGAAAACAACGGCTGCCCTGAGCTCGACACCGATCGCGATGGTGTCATCGATCGCGTCGATGAGTGCCCGAACCTACCTGGTCGCCGCATGTACAACGGCTGCCCACGCGTCTACACCAAGGCCAACAAGATCATGGTGCTAGAGCGCGTGCACTTCGCCACCGACCAGGACATCATCCTGCCCGAGTCGTTCTCGGTGCTGGAAGAGGTCGGCGAGATCATCCGGGCCCATCCCGAGTGGCAAGAGATCCTCATCGAAGGCCACTGCGATATCCGCGCCAGCGATGCCTACAACCTGGACCTGTCGCAGCGACGAGCCACATCAGTGCAAAAGTTCCTGCTGTCGCGGGGTATCGAACCCCAGCGGCTGCGCGCGCAAGGCTTTGGTCGCAGCCGACCCATCGCCGATAACACCACCGAAGAAGGGATGGCGTTGAACCGGCGCGTGGAATTTACTATCCTCAAAGTGGCCTCTCCTGACTCGGTGCAAGCTCCGACCCCCTAGGGCTGTGGCTAAGTCTTAGGAATCGTTGGACAGTCGCAGCAGCGTCTCTGCTCGACCCTGCACCGGGCGCGTGACGGGGCAATGGGAGGATAGCGAGACATGTCCAGGCGCCATGCGCCGCTGCGCTGCCTTGCAGTCACGATCTGTCTGGGGGCTCTTTCGGGGTGTTATCAGGGGGAATGGCGTCTTGGGGTTGAAGTCCCCGTGGCGTCGACCACCCGCCTGATGCCGACTCGCGACATCGAGCGCTGGGAGCTACAGCAATCGATGACGCCCAACGTCGTACAGATCAAAGGAACCGTGACGCCGCGCTGCCGCTATGTGCTCTTCGGCACCAGCCGACGCACCGACACGGGGCAGTTCAAGCGAGTCGGCAGCGGCTACTGGAGCGCTCTGTCGATCGTCACGGGCACCGCTGGCGGCGCGCTTGGTGGCTTCGGAGCCTCCGGTTGGCTGTCGCAGCAGTTTCCCGACTGGGGACGATACGCGATGTACGGGGCCGGCGGCGCGCTAGCGGCCGGGGGACTGGCTAGCTGCATCGCCTCGATCGCTCGGCCAACCAAGCTGCGACTGGCCCTGTGCGGCATCATGGTCGGGCTGGGAGGCTCAGTTGTGCTGGGCGCGGTGCTGTCAAACTACCCCAATGGCTCGACGGGGGGCAGCACCACGAGCATGGCTGGTGCGACACTGTTCGATACCAAGACGTTCCAGCAGATGGCGATAGCTGGCGCGGCGCTGGTCGGCGTGTCGATCATCTCGGGCATGATCTCAGCGTCGTGGCGTGACTTCTTGGACCGCGAGCGCACGGTTGAGATCGAGAACGCACAGACCTGGGATCCGCAGACCAGCGAGCAGAACTGCGGTGGGCATCGATCCATCGCCGGCAAGGTGGCCAGCCTAGAGGTCACGGCCGACAACCTGACAGAAGGGCTGGGCAGCGAGGCGTCGCCCATGCGCATGCGCGTCGCCATGACGGGTCAGTCGGTGCAGGCCGTCGATCTGCGAGGCCTGCGCAACGCCATTCCAAGCTGTGGCGATCTGCACGTCCGG
>DAORCZ010001127.1:0-2891 GCA_035345735.1 Pseudomonadota bacterium
CAGCTTGTTGCGGGCGGGCAGGGCGGCGTCGCCATCGACGCTGAAGCCGACGCGGTAGCTCTCGACGGGCGTACGCAGGGACAGACCCGGGGCGTTGAGGCGCGTGCCGGGGACGATGACGAAGTCGATCTCGCGTCGGAACTGCACGCCATAGAGCTTGGCGTCGAGCCCGAGGCGATCGCGCAGGAAGCGATCCTTGTACTGCGCTGTGACGAAGCGCTCGAAGCCGTTGACCAGGTTGCGCTGCGGCGTCGTGACCGACATGCCGGTGCTGGCGTCGAAGGCGCCGACCGCCAGGTTGTTACCGGTGGAGAGCGAGCTGTTCTGCTCACCGAAAGGCGCTGCGTAGTACAGCGTGATCGGGCCGATGCTGACCTTGCCGCTCAGGTTGACCAGCCAGGCGCGGGCCGGGTTGCTGCTCGAAAAATCGCTCCACACCTGCGGACCGGGAGGCGAGGGAGCCGCGCTGCGCGTCACCGTCAGCAGGCCAGGCAGCGACGGTGGCAGCCAGGTCTCGGCCGAGAAGTGCTGCACGATGCTGATCTTGGGCCCGCGCTTGGGGCGGAAGCTCTTGCCGAACAGCACCCAGGCGCGGAAGTCTTCGCGGGTGCCGTCGCCGTGGCCGCCGCCCATGCCCATCTCGACGCCGTTGATGTCGTCGGCGTCCTTGCTGACCAAGTTGATGATGCCGAGGAACGAGTTGGCGCCCCAGAGCACACCGCCCGGTCCGTTCACCACTTCGACGACCTTGAGCGTCTCAAGCGGGATGACGCGGCCTAGCTGGGTCAGGTTGAGGGCGGGATCGAACATCGACACGCCGTCGCGCAGGAGCAGCGAGGCCTGTCCGGTGCCGCGCACCAGCGAAAACGGGAACAGCGTGCCGCCGTTGGTCGTCGTGTGCCAGCCGGGGATGGTTTCAAGAAGCTGGGTCAGCGTGCGGTAGCCGCGGGCCTGGATCTCATCGGCGCGAACGACGGTGATGATCGAGGGCGCTTCGGCAACCGTGGTGACCGACTTGGCCGCCGAGAGCACGCGGTCGGCGATGTCGAGATCACCGGCCTGCTCGTTGGTCTGACCGGCCTTGCTGCTGCTCTCGCTCGGCGGCTCGGGATCCGGCAAGAGGACGTCGTAGCCGGGATCGGTGACGCTGCGGGCCGGCGGCGCCGCTTTTTTGGCATCGCCAACGCCGGGATCGCTCTCGGCATGGAGCGGCGTGCTCCACAGGCCAGCCAACAGGGCGGGGAGAGCTAGGCGTCGCGTCACCCACGACCACAAGGAGAGACCAGGATGGAGAGTGCGGCGAGCCATTAGCGCAGCCCTCCTTCTCGCGGCGAGAGTGAGTAGGAGAAGCCCACAAGCAGTCGGCCATCGGCGTTGCGCTCGCTGCTGCTGACCAGTCCTCCACCACCGGCAATAAACAAGCGCCACTTGTCCACCGCCCGCAGATAGACCGTGCCGAGCAGCGTCGCCAGCGGAGTCGCGAACTGGCTCTCTGCTCCGAGTGGAATGTTGCCGAGACCCTCAAGCCCCAGCGAGATCACCCGGTGCAGAAAGACCGTGACACCGGCGCCCCAAGTCAGCTCGTGGACCGTCTGAAAGCGCGCGACTGGCGGGTTGGTGTAGCCGTCGTAGAGGACTGAGCTGCCACGGACGATCGCGCCGAAGTTCACCGCAACATTCAGGCGCGAGGTCAGGATGCCGAACAGCAGCTTGGGCCTAAACGTCGCGGTGCGCTCACCGAGAAAGCTGTTGCGATCGCCGAACGGCAGGGTGACGTCGAGCAGCGTGCCCAGCTCGACATTTTTGCCGCCGTAAAAGCGGATCTTCGTCGCGAAGCGGGGATCGCGCAGGCCCGAGCGCGCGATGTCGGTGCTCTGCCGGGGCTCGCCGCGATATAGGCCCGTCGTCTGCGGGAAGCCGGTGGGGTTCTGCATCGTCGGTGCGCTGATGAACGCAGACTGCCCCAGCGCCTCTTCGTCATAGGTATTGGCGCCAAGCGGCATGATCGCAGCCACCGAGAGGAACTTGGTCAGGCCGAAGAAGAATCCTAGGTCGAGCGTGAACTGGTTGCCGATCAGCTGATAGCGCTGCTCGCTGGTGCCCAGCGGTGGCACGGGCAGCGTCGGTGAAAACGGGCTGTGGGCCCAGCCAAAGCTGGTCTGGATGCCGAACTCGTACTGCTGCGGCGTCTGAGCTCGCTCGATCGTCACCATGCTGTAGGCATCGGTGGTCTGCGGCGTCAGCATGAAGTCGAAGCTGCGATCGGCGCGGGCGGGCGCGGGCTGACTGGCCTGCGCACAGAAGGCCATCGCGACTAGACTCAGCGTCGAGAAAAACCGAGACATCGCACGGCGATGCAGGGTCACATCTGAGCGCGGGCAGAGATCAGGCTGCGTCTGCATCAGTCGAGACTCGCATCGAGGTTGGAGAGGACAGCGGCCGTACCGGCGTTCATGTACACCGGCGGATTCAGCATCGGGTTCACATTGAGCCGCATGACCAAACGCACCACCCCGCGCCCCGCGTTGGCCTCGGGCTGACGTACGCCTTGATAGAGGATCCGGGTCATGGCTGGCGTGGTCGGCGCCGGCATCGTCGCCGGGTCGTAGGGCGGCTCTAGCGTCACGAGGAGCTCTTCGATGTTGGCGAGGTTCGTCGGGACCGAGAAGGTGATGCCGCTGAAGTTTTGGTTCGGCAGATCCGGCGCCGCCGCCGAGGTCGCGGTCGAGAAGCTGAAAAAGCCAAACAGCGTGCCCGAGATCGGCTTGGTGTACTGCCGCGGGTTGCCGACGTAGAAGTCGGGGTTGGGCAGCCCCTTGTCTGGCTTGGCTCCCTTGCCTAGGTAGCGGTAGTAGTAGCAGTCGTTCAGCCGCTGCACCGACGCGGCTCGG
>DAORCZ010001128.1:0-2889 GCA_035345735.1 Pseudomonadota bacterium
CGGACGCGCAGGAGACCCCCGCCGCTCCCCCGCAAGACGAGGGCGCAAGCGAGACCGGCTGGCTGCAAAGTCGCACCGGCTATCGCCGCCTTTTGCACACACTCCTCGACGAAAAAGTCAGCGGCGGTGCGCGCTGGGCCTACGTCTTTGGCTCGCTGCTTTTGATCGCGCTGTGCAATCAGGTGCTGACCGGCCTGCTGCTGATGGCCTTCTACGCCCCGTCGGCGACCGATGCCTGGGCGTCGGTCGCCTACATTCAAGATCAGGTGCGGCTGGGCTGGCTGATCCGCGGCCTGCACTCTTCGTCGGCCAGCCTGCTGTGCATCGGCGTCGTGCTGCACATGGTGCAGGTGGCGGTGTACGGCGCCTATCGCGCCCCGCGCGAAGTCAACTGGTGGACGGGGCTGTTGCTGGCGCTCCTGCTGATGGGCTTCGCGCTGACCGGCTACCTTTTGCCCTGGGATCAGAAGGGCTACTGGGCCACGCAGGTGGCGACGACGCTGCTCGGGGCCACGCCGCTTATCGGCCCCGCGCTGCAGCAGCTTGTGCAGGGCGGTCGCAGCTACGGCAACCTGACGCTGACCCACTTCTATGCCCTGCACGTTTTCGTGCTGCCGCTGGGTCTTTTGGCCTTGGTGGGGATTCACCTGGCGCTGTTCCGTCGCCACGGCGTCACCCCGCACCCGCGTCGGCAACCCGATGAGCTCGCCCGCAGCAGCGAGCCGTTCTGGCCGCGGCAGGCGGTGTACGACATGACGGCCGGCGCGCTGATGCTGGCCGGACTGTTCATCTGGGTGGTGCGCAGTCACGGTGCAGAGCTCAGCGCCCCCGCCGATCCCGCCGCTCCCTACGACGCCCGCCCCGAGTGGTACTTCCTGCCATTATTTCAACTTTTGAAGTATTTCCCGGGCTCGCTGGAGATCGTCGCCGCGATGGGAGCGCCAGCCGTGTTTCTGGGCGCGCTGGCCCTCTTGCCCTGGCTGGATCGCTCGGGCCCCGAGGGGGCTTCGCGCGCGATCTCGGCTCGACTGCGCTCGCTCACCGTCTTGGCGCTGTGTCTGGGCAGCCTGGCCGCCCTTGGCATCCTGGCCCAGCGCGAAGATCAGAAGAACGCCGCGTTCCAGAAGCACAAGGCCGATGCCGAGGCGCAGGCCCGACGGGCGCGACAGCTGGCTTGGCAGGGCGTGCCGGTGGCCGGCGGGGTCGCGGTCTACGAAAACGATCCGCTGGAGGCGGGTCGCAAGCTGTTCCTGGAGCACTGTGCCGGCTGCCATCGCCTCGATCGCATGGGACCGGCTGACGAAGATCAAAAAGGTCCGCACCTTAGCCGCTTCGCCTCGCGGGCTTGGCTGGCGGGCTTCCTGCAAGCCCCGGATAGTCCAACGTACTATGGCCGCAGCAAGGTCCGCGGCGGCATGAAGCCCGTCGAGCTTCCCCCGAATCAGCCTGGTGATCAGCTCGGCGATTTGGTCGAGTATCTGTACTCGCTGGCCGGTCCGCCGGGTGCGGGCGGGCAGCCCCTCGATGCCGGAAAAGTGGCGCGCGGCGCGGTGCTCTTTGAAGAGAAGAACTGCGACCTGTGCCATGAGCGGGATGGCAAGACGAGCGGCCAAGGACCGAACCTCTTGGGCTACGCCAGCGAGACCTGGCTGCGCGAGTTCCTGCTTCACCCCGGTGCCGCAACGTACTACGGCGAAAAGAACGACATGCCGGCCTTTGGCAAGAAGCTAGGCGAGACCGAGCTAGCCCGGCTTGTGACCTTCCTGCGCGCCCAGCGCGAGCGCTAGCGCGCACCGCTGCAAAAGTGCCACATGGGAGCAGTACCAGGACGCCTCACTGACGAGCGAGGCAACCGACGGGCAGGCGGCTAAGTGGCTGTGATTCCGCCGATGACCCGCGGAAAGCCGGCGCGCCAAGGGCTGGCATGCGTGGTGCTTCGGATCAGACACGCTGAGCCACTGTTGCCCAGTGCTGGGCGCGATCAGGCGCCCGCGACACAGAACTCCAACGTTGGGAGAACCACCATGAATAAGATGCTGCTTGGTCTGACCGCCGTGTTCGCTCTGTCCGTCGCCGTTCCCGCCTACGCCAACGACGACAAGGGTGGTGAGAAGAAGGAAGAGAAGGCCCCCGCCAAGAAGGGTGGCAAGAAGGACAAGAAGGAAGAGAAGAAGGCTGAGTAAGCCTCGCTTCCCTCGCCTTCCAGCCTTTTAGCGCAACAAGCGCGCAAGTCAGACCGCGCGCAGCAGCCCCGGCAGACCCTGTCTGTCGGGGCTTGTTTTTTTTGTGCCCAAACGGTCGTGCCTACGGCTCGCGAAGTCGCGCTGCGGCCCCTCGCCTGCGGCGCTCGATCGTACGTTTTCCGACGCAGACTTAGCGCCGAGCGGGTTGAGCAGGTCTCACTTCGCATGATACGCTGACACCGGGACGCTTTGTCTATGACCGACGGACACCTTGGTCCATATCGCTTGCTGCGGAAGCTCAGCCAGGGCGGCATGGGTGTGGTGTACGAGTGCGTCCACGAGGCCATCGAGCGACGTGTCGCGGTCAAAGTCCTAAACGCCGACTACACCCGCAACGCCGAGGCCGTGACGCGCTTCTTTAATGAAGCCCGCGCCGTCAATCGCATCGACCATCCCGGGCTGGTGCAGATCTTCGATCACGGCCAGCTCCCCGACGGCACTGCCTACATCGTCATGGAGTTCCTCAAGGGCGAGACGATGGGCAAGCGGGTCCGCCGGCGCGACGTACTGTCGCTGCATCAGCTGCTGCGGCTGATCCGCCAAGTCGCCGAGACGCTGGCCGCCGCGCACGAAAAGGGCATCGTCCATCGAGACCTCAAGCTCGACAACATCATGGTCGTGCCCGATCCGGCCATTCCGGGGGGCG